>JAJYPS010000131.1 GCA_021795215.1 Actinomycetes bacterium | reverse complement strand
TCTCGAAGTGAAACTCTCTTCCGCTGGTCCGATTCCCATTGAATTAGGAGCTCGGGTGGCGGGCGGAGCGATCCCGGAGATATGGGCCAGTACCGGTCGTTTCGACCTTTACGAGGCGGCTAGATGCCTGGCGACCGGAAAACTTCCGGTCGTTCAGCACTCAGTGGCTCACGCATATGCTGCAGTAGTCTTCCCTACGGTTCGAGCGAATTGGCAAGAAATCGTTTCTGGTATGGATCTCGAGTTGCTGGACAGTCGATGTCGTAACGGTCCAACGGGACGCGCTATTTCGGATAACAGCAGTCGATGGCAATTGATTCGAGTGCGTGGCGGCGGTCCCGATATGGTCTTGAAGTTCATTCGTGAGGTATTCCGTAGTGAAACGGGCACCGGGGCCTTGGGCGTCGAGGTCGTAGGGATAGGTTTTTCAGGAGGCGTCCAATGAGTGTGTTGCCGATCATGGATGAGCGCAACTGCGAGGCATTTCATGAGTGAGTACCTTGTTAGTTGCATCATTCCCGTCCGCTCTGACGCGCGGGTGCACAGGATAACACCCATCGTTTCGGCGTTTTCGGAAACGGAAGTAATTATCGCGTGCAATGGTAGTTCGTCTTCATTTCTAAGGGACATTACGGACCGGTTCCCTAAGTGCCGACCCGTCGCTATTTCGCGGACCAACCGCTCTCTTGCACGCAATGTGGGAGCCACGCAAGCGTTTGGAGAGTGGCTGTGGTTCATTGATTCTGATGTGACAATCGAAGGAGATTTCGTCAAACTTTGGCAGTTATTAAAGCACTCAGATGCGCAAGTCGTTCAAGGCGGCATTCTCTATGAGGGGCCCCCCAAGCCGATTTCCCTGGTATCGAATGGCTCGCACCCTCTTAACCGACCTCGACCCCACGGCCGGCGTCGAGCCCGGCGAGTCCGGCGCCAAGGAACCGGCCCGGTGGGGTGCCCTCAGCCGTGTAGTAAGCGGTCAGGGGATCCGAGGTTCGTGTCGCCTGATCTGCCCGCGCGACGGAGGACATGAGGTACCGGAAGCCGGCACCCAGCGTCATCCGCCTGATCGACATCGTCACGCCCGGGAAACGCCCCAGCGGGGGCACCAACCGGCCCGGCCGGCCGGGGCGATACTGGCGCCCTCGCGTATTCGACTGTGGCCAGTTGGTGATCACGGCCAGAGGCCCCAAGCTCGTGCGAGTAGGTCTGCGAGTGTCACCAACGCGATGACGAACTGGATATCCCCCTTCCAGTTCCAGTTGTTGCTGTCCATCCGGTTGCGGTTGTTCATGCTGTCGCACTCCTCGGGTCGTCGTCTGCGGCAGCCGTCGTGGTTGCCCAAGTCGGCTATCGGCCGCGCGGCGCGGTATCTGCGCCTCACCCCTTCTCGGGGCTCAGCCCGTGCTGGACAGGACTGGTGAGGGCATCACTTCGCGCGACGCCGGGAGGATCGAGGACGCGACCGGTTAGTGTCGCGTCCTGCAATGGACGCACCCACGCGGCCCGCGTTGGTGTTCAACGTGCTGGGAGCCGTGGCATTCGGCGGCTGTCGTGCTCGCCGCTGGCGTAGTTCTTGTACGTCGCGCCGGATCGGGCGGCGAGCTGCTCGGTGCTGGCGTCGGCGTAGCCGAGCATCCCGGCGACGACTGGGGCCGGGGCGCGCATGAGCAGCTCGCGAATCGCGCGGGTGCGCCCGTCGAGGTTCGGGATCCCCAGTTGCTGTAGGCGCAGCCGCAGCGAGGTCGGGTGGATCGGCTGGCCGGCGCGTCGGCCCGGGAACAGGAACGTGCTGTCCGGGTTGGTCGCGGTCGTCAGGTTGGAGCGGCGGGCCACGTGGTCGGTGAAGAACTGGCCGAACGGTGCCGGCACCGGGGTGGCCGGGTCCCCGAGCCGCAGCAAGACTTCGTCGCCGTCACGGATGACGGCATCGATGCTCATCTGGGCGATCTTGTTCAGCGGCTGGGCGTACAGCAGCACGAGCAGGGCGAGCACGCGATCGCCGCCGGTCATGGCCGGGTCGGTCCGCACTCGGCGGATCAGCTCGATGCGTTGCCGTTGGCTGATCGGGGTCCGCTCGATCGCCACGCCCGTGGGCAGCCTCAGCGGTGGCAGGTGGCCGCGGGCCGTGGCCCACTTCAGGAAGGGTCGCAGCGCCTGGCGTTGGCTGAACGAGGCCCCGGCGGTCCACCGGTCCAAGTCGGCCTGGGTGCAGGTCGACAGGGTCCGACCGTGCCGCTGAAGGTCCTCGAGGAACCCGGCGGCCTTGCGCAGGTGCTCGCGGGCGTTCTGGTTGCGGTAGTGCCCGACCGGGCCCTTGGCCGCGGCCCGGCGGAGCTTGCGCAGCACGTCCCACGTCGCGAACTGCCGTAGCAGGGAACGCTGCTGCTCGTCCGTGATCGCCTCGAGCCAGCCGGGTAGCCATTGTTCGAAGAGGAACAGGAAGCGGTCGATCGGTGGCAGCACACCGCAGGCGATGAGCAGGTCCCGCACATAGATCACCGACCGTTTCGGCGCCAGGCACGACAGGCCCTCGTGCGTCAACGCGACGTCCCCGCGGGCCAGCGCGGTCAGGATCGCCGGGGCCTGGGGGCGGCTGAGCCACAGCAGCCCGGAGCGGGGCCGGCTCATCACGCGGATCGACTCCAGCAGCGGGACGAGCTCGGCCCGGACCTGTCCGGTGCCATCGTCGAGCAGCTCACGCAGCTGGTCGGTCAGCAGGCAGCGGGCGCACTGCCCGTCCCGGTGCAGCCAGCCCTCCTGGCCGCATCGCGGACAGGTGAAGTCGCCCAGTCCGCCTGCGCAGTCCGTGCACCACCGCTGCCCCTGGGGGCCGATGCCCGGGGTCAGCCGGTGCTCCCCGCAGGCCTCGCAGCGGCCGTACGTCTCGCACGCTTTGGCGTAGCAGCCCGAGCAGATCCGTCCCTCGGGGAACCGGCGAGTCAGGACCACGACCCGGCCCTCGGCTGTGGTGGGGATGGGTTGCCTCGACAGTCGCCCGGGGCGGGCGCATCGGGCGCACCGCAGCAGGCTCGGGCCCTCGAGCGGGCCCGTCATTCCTCGATGATGCGGGCACGTTTGGGGCGCAGTCCATCCCGGGGGGCAGGGGCGGGGCGGTCCCCGGACGCTGCCGGGCGGACGCCGACATTGACGGCGTCGGTGCTGATCAGCTCGCCCGGGTCCACGCCGAAGATGTCGCACAGCGCTGCCAGAACCGCCAGCGTGAGCCGCTCCGGGGTGCCGGTGACCAGCCGGTGCACCTGCGATGCGGACAGCTCGATGCCGCGCTCACGCAGCAGCGGGACGAGCTCGGTCGTGGCGTACATGCCGTGCCCGGCCATCACCTCCCGCAGCCGCCACTGGTAGCTCACCTTCCGTCTTTGTCGCCCGCTCATACGTCCTCCACCAGTGCTTCGGCCACGAGCGCGTCCAGCGCCCGCCGCAGCGTGCGGACCCGGTAGTCCGAGGACACGCACGTATAGATCGACGTCGTCGACGCATGCTCGTGGCCGACCTGTTCCTGCACAAACCGAGGATCCCACCCGTCCTCGATCAGGTGCGTCACATACGAGCGTCGCAACGAGTGGAACCCCAACGCCGGATCCATCCCGAGCTCGTCGCGATAAGCGGCGAGCTGCTTGTTCAGGTGCTCCACCCCGACCCGGGGCCCGCGCTCCGAGGGCCACGCCGCCGGCCCCTCGTAGCCAAACCGGGGACGGACCTCCTCAACCCACTGCGCCAGCACCTCCGCGGTCCACGGGTGCACGGTCAGCACGCTGCGCCGCTTCGGCGTCGACCCGCGCTGAGCCTTGCCGTGCCGCACATAGCACACCCCGTACTGGCCGAACTCGCTCCCGTCCGGGTTGCGCCCGAAGTCGACAACATCCAGCATCCGGGTCTCGTTGCGGCGCAGACCGAAGCCGTAGGCGACCTTGATGATCGTCGCGTCCCGGAACGCAGACAACCACCCCTTGCGGCCCATAGCCTGCTTGCGCGCTACCTGCTCGTCGGCATGGTCGAACAAGGCCTGCAGCTCCTCACGGGTGAACGCCCGCCGGGACGGCTCGCCCTCGAAGTCGGCCACATGAGCGGCCGCATTCACCTCGTTGATCACCTGGACCGGGTGGGTGCCGAACCGTGTCTGGCACTCCTGCACCCACCCGTACGCCGGGTCCAGCAGGTACTCACAGAAGCCGTGGACCGCGCCCTGATACGAGCGCACCGTGGACCGCCCGACCCGGTGCACCGAACGAAGGTCGGCGAACCAGTCATCGGCCAACGAGCAGGACCACTGCCACGGGAAGGCCTGCGCATGGACCCCGAACGCGCGGACCTGCCGCAGCCGTGAGGTCACCGTCGCGACTGCCAGGTTCCGCGCCAGCTGCTGGTTGCCCCAGCCCTCCAGCATCGCCTCGAACACCTGCTCCTCCGGATGCAGCAGCGCCACCCCGCCCACCAGGACCAGCCCCGCCGAGCCCGCCAGCTGACCGCCGCTGCCCATCAGAAACCACCTCCACCTGCTCGCATCTGACGCGAAGATATCGCATCAAATGCGAGGCTTCAGGCATCGGCGCAGGTCAGCCTGCATGCCGTTCCTCACATCTGGCGTTCGGGCACCCCAAGGCCGTTACGGCACCTAGAGCGCGAAGTCCCGCTGACCTGCAACGGAGCCCGCGCAGGGCGCTCGATCGCACACAATGACCAGTTCGCATCTGATGCAATTCGCCACAGAGGACGAAACGATGCAGGACGTGTGGTGCATCCCCCCGGCGATGAACGCAGCCGGCGAGGAAAACCTCGCGAGCTCACTCGGCGTCCCCACCCACCAGCTCCGAACCCGCCTCACCGCCTCGGCCGCCCTCAAGCCGTAACTGGGCCAGCACACCGGGAGGTTCATGATCTCCCGGAGATTGCCGATGAGCGCTAGTTCAGTCTGGTGTCGCCGGGGCTCCAGTCAGGTCGGTTCAGGCGGTCGGCACCGTTGAGGAGCAGATCCAGGGTGAGCTCGAACTCGAGCTGCTCGTGGCAGCCCCCCTTGCGCCGCCGTCAGGGGCTGGGGCTCGGCCGCCACGGCGATCTGGACAATGTTCGGGTACCGCTGCGCGAAGGCAGCCGC
>JAJYPS010000040.1 GCA_021795215.1 Actinomycetes bacterium | reverse complement strand
AGGGGCCGGTGTTCCTTATGTCGGAGTTCGTCAAGCGCGTCAAGGATCGGAACGGCACCACGCTCGCGGAGATCGTGAACATCATCTCCATCTCGGCCGTGACGGTCGGCAGCGGGGCTGTCGCCTACAACTCCTCGAAGGCGGCGCTCGCCAAGGCGACCGAGGTGTGCCAACTGGAGATCTACGAGAACAACTACCCCTGCCGAGTCCAGGGCATCATGCCGGCCGCCATGGACACTCCGATGATGGAACAGTGGGGCATACCGAAGGACCGGATGATGGACCCTGCGGACGTGGCAGCCGAAGTGGTGCACGCAGTGACCCGTCCTCGGTCCGCCTACGGGCAGAACCTTGTCATCGTTCCTCCCAGGGAGCCGAACTTCCCCCGTTGAGGGCCGCCGACGGCGACGGTACCGCGGCGGTCCCAGGGACCGGCTGGCGCCAGGCGGCCCGACGGGGACGGTTCCGTGGCGGCGACGGGCAACGGCCGGCGCCTGTGGGAAGAAGCTCGTGGCGACCGCCGCTCAGTCGGCGTCCACCCTCAGTTCGACGCCGGGGAACAAGAAGTCCATCTGGTCGATCACCGACTGGGCCACTCCATCCGCGTCCAGGCGCAGGCGAGCCAGGATGTCATCCGGCTTGGCCTGCGGTATGAACTCGAGAGGGACGCCCAGGTGGGCAACTGCCGGCAGCTCCCCCCGGTCGGGCGCGCTCTCGGCCATCACCGCCGCGAGCCATGTGCCCGCACCGCCGGTCCTGATTCCGTCCTCGATCGTGACGACCAGCTTGTGGGCCAGAGCGTCGGCGATCATCCGGGGATCTGCCGGCCTGACGACCCGCACGTCCCATACGGAAGCGTCGATCCCCTGACGGGCCAACTTCGCCGCCGCTTGCTCGGCCGCACTGACCATCTTGCCGACGGCCAGCAAGCAGACAGCCCCGTCCCCACGCCGGAGGCGGCGCCCGCTCATGGGACCGACCGGGCTGCGCTGCACCTGAGGAGAAGGGGTCTTGGGGAAACGGATGGAGCAGGGCGACCCCAGGTCCAGAGCCGCCCGCAGCATCGGGGCGATGTCGTCAGAAGACGACGGTGCGAACACGGTCATCCCGGGAATG
This sequence comes from Actinomycetes bacterium, assembly GCA_021795215.1. GTDB lineage: Bacteria > Actinomycetota > Acidimicrobiia > Acidimicrobiales > JAKAOS01 > JAJYPS01. The sequence goes on along the minus strand of JAJYPS010000040.1, from coordinate 21,167 downwards.
GAAAGCGCCTGGACCAGATCCAGCAGGCCGTGGTGCGAAGGACCGTCGTCCCCGGTCAGCCCGGCACGGTCGAGAGCGAACACCACCGGAAGGCGGTGCAGACCCACATCCAGGTTGGCCTGGTCGAACGCGCGGCTGAAGAAGGTGGAGTAGACGGCTACGACCGGACGCAGGCCGCCCATCGCCATCCCTGCCGCCGAAGTCACCAGATGCTGCTCGGCTATGCCGACGTCGAAGAATCGGTCAGGAAAGCGGGCCTTGAAGGGCAACAGACCGGTCGGGCCGGGCATGGCGGCGGTGAGAGCAACCACCCGTGCGTCTCGGCCGCCCTGCTCCAGGAGAGCGGAGGTGAAAGCGTCGGTGTACGAGAGCACGGCCGGCGAGCCGGTGGCTACCCTGACAGGGCTCACCTTCAGGTCGTGAAGGCACTGCACCTGGTCCTCCTCCGCCGGCGCGTACCCGTACCCCTTGTGGGTCAGAAGGTGGACGACGATCGGTCCTTTCCAAGCGGCGGCATCGGAGAGAGCGGTCTCGATGGCGCCGATGTCGTGACCGTCCAGAGGGCCCGAGTAGCGAACGCCCAGCGCTTCGAAGAACACATGCGGCTCGATGGCCTCCCGCAGCGCCGTGGTCAGGCCGGCAAGAGTCGAGTAGGCCACGCCTCCCAGAGCGGGCAGCTCACGGAGGGCCTGCTTTATCCGTGACCGCGCCGCGGTGTAGGCCGGGTTCAGCCGGAGCTTGGTGAGGCTCTCCGACAGGCGGGAAACGGTAGGAGCGTACGACCGCCCATTGTCGTTCAGCACGATCACCACGCGGCGGCCGGAATGACCCAGGTTGTTGAGAGCTTCGTAGGCCATCCCTCCCGTCAGAGCCCCGTCGCCCACGACGGCGACCACCCGTCGTCGCCCTCGCTCGTCCTGCGCACCGGTCAGAGGCCGGTCAGGTTCGTAACCGAGCTCCAAGGCGGTGGCCAATCCGTGGGCATAGGACAGGGCGGTGGAGGCGTGGGAGTTCTCGATCCAGTCGTGCGGCGACTCGGTGCGATTGGGGTATCCCGAAAGGCCGCCCTGCTGGCGGAGAGACCCGAAGTCCCCCAGACGTCCAGTCAACAGCTTGTGCACGTAAGCCTGGTGTCCCGTGTCCCAGAGCAGGATGTCCCGGGGGGAGTCGAACACTCGGTGCAAGGCGATGGTCAGTTCGACCGCCCCCAGGTTGGAGCCGAGGTGGCCGCCCGTTCGGGAAACCGAGTCCACGATGAACTCCCTGATCTCCTGCGCCAGGCACTTCAACTCGGCCGGAGTGAGCCGCCGCAAGTCGGCAGGGGACTGCACTGAGTCAAGGATCATCGAAGCGTAGGACCTCCCTCGGGCACGCTATCGCTCTTCCCACCGAGCGCCGCTGTCACCCTTTCGGAGCGGCTGCCCGGCGCGGCGGGAGGATCGACTCGAGCCGTTCCAACGGCTGCGCCTGCTTGGCGACCGGTTGGACCGGCCAGTGTCTCGACACCTACCGGGAGCGGGCGGCCAGTGGTCCGGACATCAACCGACCCGTCAGTGGTCTCGGTCCGCCACGAAGTAGGCCAGGTCCACCAAGGCGTCGCTTGCGGCGGGCACCATGCCGGAGCCGGTGAGCGCCGACACGGCTTCGTCGACCAAGGCCTCCAAGCGAGCCTCCACCCTTGCCTTGGCGCCGGTCTCGACCAGTACGGCCTGGAGAGCAGCCACCTCGGCGTCGGCCAGATCGGGCGCCCCCAGCCGTTCGGCCAGGAGACGGGCAGCGGCGCCTGTAGCACGCTCCCGAGCCAGGGCGCACAGAGTGGTCGCCTTGCCTTCCCTCAGGTCGTCCCCGACCGGCTTCCCGGTCCTGGCCGGGTCCCCGAACGCTCCGAGAAGATCGTCCCGGAGCTGGAACGCCTCCCCCAGGGGGAGTCCGTAGGCCGAAAGCACTGCGTCGAAGTCGGTGAGCCCGCCCGCCAGAGCGGCTCCCAGGTGCAGGGGGCGCTCCACGGTGTACTTGCCGGACTTGTACAGGCAGATCTGGCGGGCGAGCGCTCGGTCCCCACCTCCCCTGGCGCTCCCCAGCATGTCCAGGTACTGGCCCATGTTCGCTTCCAGCCGCAGCTCGGTGAACACGTCGACCGCCTGGTGCGGCATGCCGGCCATCAGCAGGTCGGCGTACACGAAGGCGAAGTTGCCCACCAGTATCGCCACTCCCTCACCGAACCGGCGGCTCTCACCCCTCCATCCGGCGTCACGGTGGCGGGCGCCGTAGTCGGCGTGGACGCTCGGCAGCCCGCGCCTGCGCATCGAGGCGTCCATGACGTCGTCATGGACCAGAGCGAAGCAGTGCAGCAGCTCCAAGGCGGCGCCCGCGTCGACCACCCTTCCGTCCTCCGGGTCGCCACCGGCACCGACGAAAGCCCAGTAGCAAAAGGCGGGCCGCATCCTCTTGCCCCCCGCGAGCACCATGGCGGACAGCGCGCAGAGCGGCTCCGCCGCGTCGCTGCCCAAGGTGGACCACCTAGCGGACTCTGCTTCGAGCAGCGCGGAGATGCGGTCATCCACTCTCCTGCCGAGCAGGATCACCGTGTCGAGGGGGGCGTCACCGACGGTGCTCACGAACCTCGACTCTACGCCGCGGTCGCCACCCTGCGCATGTCCCCATCGGAACGCCCTGCGCGCGATCGGCCCCGGACGACGGTGAGCCCCGGGGGGAAGGGATCCTCCGTGCGCCTCGTTGTCGCTCCGGCAGCCGGTACGCTGGCCCGCGCCTGTCCGCGGAGCTCCGTGGCGCTTTCTCGGCGCTTTCGTGGCGTTGCCCAAGGGACGGGCAGAGGGAGGCCGTCATGATCGACACCGCGTTGGCGGAGCGAACCTTGGGGGAGGCGCTGTCGTCGGGCGGCGACTTCGCGGAGGTGTTCGCGGAGGACCGTCAGAGCACGTCGGCATCTTTGGACGACGGCCGCATCGAGGAGCTGGGGTCCGGCAGGGACCGCGGAGCGGGCATTCGGGTGGTGGTCGGCGACACGACCGGGTTCGCCCACACTTCCGACCTGTCCGAGACGGGGCTCCTGGCGGCGGCCCGAGCGGCGTCGGCAGTGGCCCGGGAAGGAGGTGGCGGAACGAGGAGAGTGGCGCTGGGCGCACGACGGGATCATCGAACGGAGGCCGGCCAGCCGCCCGAGTCTGTCAGCAAGACGACGAAGGTGTCGCTCCTGCGGCGGGCCGAGGCCGCAGCTCGGGCAACGGGAGCATCGGTGGTTCAGGTGTCGGCCGGCTACGGCGACGTCCGACGCAGGATACTGGTGGCCAATTCGGACGGCCTTCTGGCGACGGACGACCAGGTGCGCACCCGGCTGATGGTGAGCGCGGTAGCCAAGGGCGACGCGGGGCTGCAGACGGGCTACGAGGTGGTGGCGCACACCGCCGGCCTCGAGGAGATCGACACGGATGGCCGAGTCGAACGCGCAGGGGAAGAGGCGGCCAGAAGGGCGCTGGTGAAGTTGAGCGCCCGGCCGGCACCTTCCGGAGTGTTCCCGGTGGTGCTCAAGGGCGGGTCCGGCGGGGTCCTGTTCCACGAGGCGTGCGGCCACGGGCTCGAGGCGGACCACATCGCGAAGGCGATGTCCGTATACACGGGCAAGGTGGGTGAGCAGGTTGCGAGCCCACTGGTGACTCTGGTGGACGACGGGAGCGTCGTCAACGAGTGGGGCTACGTGGCGATCGACGACGAAGGTCACGCCGGGACCAGGAACGTGCTCATCGAGGACGGGGTGCTGACGGAGTACATGTGGGACTTCTTGAGGGCCCGCAAGGAGGGCAGGGCCAGTTCGGGCAACGGGAGACGGCAGAGCTACGCCCACCTGCCGATGGTGCGTATGACGAACACGTTCCTGCTGCCCGGCCGGGAGGACCCCGACGAGATCGTGGCCCAGACGCCCCGAGGAATCTACGTGGCGCAACTTGGAGGAGGCCAGGTGAACACGGCCACCGGCGACTTCGTGTTCGGCATGACCGAGGCGTACCTGATCGAGGACGGGCGCATCACCGAGCCCCTTCGGGGGGCGAACCTGATCGGGAACGGCCCGGAGGTGCTGGGACGGGTGGACGCCGTTGCCAACGACTTCGACATGACGCCGGGAACGTGCGGCAAGGACGGCCAGGCGGTTCCGGTCGGCTGCGGGCAGCCGACGCTGAGACTGAGCGCGGTGACGGTCGGAGGAACGGCCGGTGACTGAGCTGCAGGCGGTGGCCGAGTCCGTGATCGGACGAGCCGGCGACGGCGAACAGGTGGAGGCATACGTGTCGTGGAGCCGGGAGACGTCGATCCGGGCCTACGAGTCGAAGGTGGAGCAGCTCTCGTTCTCGGAGTCGGCCGGGGTGGGCATCCGGGTGGTGCAGGGCGAGCGAGCCGGCTTCGCTTACGTGGCCAGCCTCGATCCGGACATGGTGGAAAAGACTCTCCAAGAAGCCCGGGACAACGCCTCGTTCGCCACGGCCGACCCGTTCGTCGGCCTGGCCAAGCCCGACGGTGTGGCACCGCCCGACCTGGATTTGTGGAGGGAGTCGGTCTCGTCCACCCCTACCTCGGACAAGGTGGACCTTGCTCTTGCGGTGGAGGCGGCAACCCGGGCGGCCGACAGGCGGGTCGTGTCCGTCCCGGCCGCCGACTACGACGACGTCGAGTACGAGGTGGCGCTGGCGAGCACCACCGGCATAAGTGCGGCGACCAGGAGGACCGGCTGCTGGCTGTCGGTGCAGGCTGCAGCGGGCCACGAGGGCGAGACGCAGACTGGCTACGGGGTCGAGACGGGACGGTCGATGGAGCAGCTGTCGGCCGAGCGGGTCGCTGCCGAGGCGGCCGACCGCGCGGTGCGCCTGCTCGGAGCGAAGAAGGCGCCGAGTGCCCGCATGGCGGTCGTGTTCGACCCCAAGGTGACCGGCACTCTGATCGCCCTACTGGGCTCGGCCCTCTCGGGTGAGGCGGTCGAGAAGGGACGCTCGCTGTTCGCCGGCCGGATCGGAGAGCAGGTGGCGTCCGAAGTGCTGACCCTGGTCGACGACCCGACCGACCCTGCCGCACCAGCCGCTTCCCGGTTCGACGCGGAAGGGCTGGCCTGCAGGCGGAACGTGTTCATCAGCGGAGGGCGACTGGAGAGTTTCGCCTACGACACCTACTCCGCCAGGAGGGCGGGCGTGGCTTCGACGGCATCGGCCGTCAGAGCAGGCTTCCGGTCCGGTCCGGCAGTCGGAATGCGGTCGATGTCGCTGCTGGCGGGGCGGTCCAGCGCCGAAGAAGTGATCCGGGGCGTGGACCTGGGGATGCTGGTCCAGTCGGTCAGCGGCATCCACTCGGGCGTCAATCCAGTGTCGGGGGACTTCTCCGTCGGGGCGGAGGGCCTGATGATCCGCGACGGCCAACTGGCGGAGCCGGTCAGGGAAGTGACGATCGCTTCGACGCTTCAGAGGATGCTCTCCCAGGTCACCGCTGTCGGTGCCGACCTGTGCTGGCTGCCCAGCGGGCACGCCGGAGCGACGATCGCGGTCTCCGAGATGAGCCTCTCCGGTCGCTGAACCAGCTGGCCGCCGTCGGGTGGAGCCGGACACTCGGGCAGGACACCCCCCGGGTGGACCCGGACACTCGGGCTGGGCACCCCCCGGGTGGACCCGGACACTCCGGCGTACGGAGCCCCGACGCCGGCTCAGGAAGCCTTGGCGGGAGTGCTCTTGGCCGGTGCGGGGTCCGCCGCCTGCTTCTTGGCCGGCTGTTCGGCGGAACCGGTGCCGCCCTTCGACGAGGTCACCTCTCCCGATTGCGCCGGAACGCCCTCGGTCTTGCTCGGCGACGCCCCGGCGCCGTCCCCGTTGGCGGAGGACTGACCGGCCGCCTCCCCCGACGACCGCGGGGAGCTGCCGCCACGGCTGTCGGTCTTGTAGAAGCCGCTGCCCTTGAAGGAGATCCCGATGGAGCCGAACACCTTGCGAAGCCGTCCCTGACAAGCGGGACAGGTCGTGAGAGATGGTTCGTCGAAGGACTGCACCACTTCCAGGTGCTTCCCGCATTCCTTGCACGCGTACTCATAGGTGGGCAACGCCAACGCCTCCGCATTCGACAGGCGCCCGATGGTGATTCGGGCGATAATGCTCCGTGTAACCCGGCAGTCGAACTCCTGGCACTCTCCGGGTGCGAGTGCCAGACCTAGACTACCGGAGGCCTACGTCCGAAGCACCACGGTGCTCGAGGAGGGAGCTTCGCCGTGAACACAGTCCGGAAGGCAGTGATACCGGCAGCTGGCTTGGGCACTCGATTCCTGCCCGCAACGAAGGCCCAGCCGAAGGAGATGCTGCCTCTGGTGGACAAGCCGGCCATTCAGTATGTGGTCGAGGAGGCACTGTCTGTGGGCATCCGGGACATCCTGATAATCACCGGGAGGGGAAAGCGGTCGCTGGAGGACCACTTCGACCGCTCGTTCGAACTGGAGTACCGGCTGAAGGAGAGCGGCAGGCTGGAAGACCTGGACCGGGTGAGGCACATCGCCGAGATGGCGGACATCCACTACGTGCGCCAGGGTGAGCCCAAGGGCCTGGGGCACGCGGTGTCGGTCGCTCGGGACCACGTGGGCGACGAACCGTTCGCCGTGCTGTTGGGTGACGACATCATGGACCAGCGGTCGCCGGTGCTGTCCAACATGATCCGGGCGCACGAGCGCCACGGCCGGTCGGTGATCGCTCTCAAGGAGGTGACGGCGGAGGAGATCTCGAGCTACGGCTGCGCGAGGGCGGAACCGGTCGAACCTTCGCTGGTGCGGGTCAAGGAGCTGGTCGAGAAGCCGTCCGCGGCGGAGGCACCGTCGAACCTGGCCGTGATCGGACGCTATGTGTTCACGCCGGAGATATTCGACGTGCTGGGCCACGTGAAGCCGGGCAAGGGAGGCGAGATCCAGTTGACCGACGCGATCGCGAAGCTGATGGAGGACCAGGCGGTGTACGGACACGTGTTCAGCGAGGGCCGGTACGACACCGGGAACAAGCTGGACTGGCTGAAGGCGACGGTGGAGCTGGCGCTTCGGCGGGAGGACCTGGCGGAGCCGTTCCTGGCGTTCCTGCGGTCGGTGGTGAGCGAGACGGAAGGGGCGTCGGGAAAGGGGGTGGCGACCATCCGACTGGACTCGCTGGAGAGCAGCCATGCCGACCTGACGGCTGGAGAGGCTCCCGGAGGGACGCCCGTTCTGCCGGGAGCGGACCGAGGCGGGGAGGGCCCCGCTTGATTCCCTTGGAGGAAGCCCAAAAATTCGTCCTCGGGTCGTGCGACGTGCTCGGAACGGCAGAGGTTCCGCTCCTGGACGCGCTCGGCTTGACCTGCGCCGAAGACGTGAGAGCGACGGACCCCATACCACCGCAGGCCAACACGGCGATGGACGGCTTCGCCGTGAGAGCGGACGACACGGCGCAAGCCCCGTCACGGCTGCGGTTGGTGGGCAGCCTGGCCGCAGGCAGCGCGGAGATGCCGCAGGTCCGGCCGGGACAAGCGGTCCGGATCATGACCGGTGCTCCGATCCCGCCGGGTGCGGACGCGATCGTGATCGTCGAGGACACAGTGACGACCGGAGAGTGGGTGGAGGTACGGTCCGCCGCCTCACGGGGAGACCACATCCGTCCCGGAGGAAGCGACGTGCAGGTCGGAGACGTGGTGGTGGCCCGGACAACGGAGTTGCGGCCTGCTCACCTGGGACTGCTGGCAAGCGTGGGGCGAGAGCAGGTAGCGGCCGTCAGGCGTCCGGTGGTGGGCGTGCTGTCGACCGGCGACGAGCTGGTGCAGGGCGGGACGGAACTGCTGCGGGGCCAGATCCGGGACAGCAATCGTCCGTCGCTGCTGGCGTCGGTGAGGGCATCGGGGTTCCAGGCAATGGACCTCGGCTGTGTGCCGGACGAGCCGGACGCCATCCGTCGCGCTCTCTCGGCCGGCGTCGAGAAGTGTGACGCGATCCTCACGTCGGGCGGGGTGAGCGTGGGCGACTACGACTACACCAAGGCAGTCCTGGACAGCCTCAGTGACGGGTCGATGCGCTGGATGCAGGTGGCGATCAAGCCAGCCAAACCTTTCGCGTTCGGCGTGGTGAAGGACGTGCCGGTTTTCGGCCTGCCCGGGAACCCGGTGTCGTCTCTGGTCAGCTTCGAGTGCTTCGCTCGACCGGCGCTCCGCAAGATGGCCGGCTTCAGCCTCCTCCATCGACCTAGAGTGACTGCACTGGCCGCCGAGGACTTCCGCAGGAGGCGGGACGGAAAGCTGCACCTGCTGCGGGTGGTGGCCGAGCCGGACAGCGACGGACGTTTCCGGGTGCGGTCGAGCGGTGGGCAGAGCTCGCACCAGCTGAGCGCCATGGGCAGCGCCAACGCACTTGCTCTGCTTGCCGACGGCGAGGGCCTGATGGCCGGGGACTCGGTCGACACGCTGCTGCTGTACGGCTGCTGACCGCCGGGCATCGTCCGCCGAGCGTCGTCCGCCGGCCTTTGTGGCATCCGATGTCTCCCGGCGCGGTCGGGGCGCGTGCTCCGAAGGCGCACGCCTACGCGCGCTCGGCGGCCACCGGGCCGTGGGCGCTTAGCATCGGTGTGGAGGCCCGGCCGCACCGGCGAGCCGTAGATCTGGCACGGGCAGGAGGTGGCACGCCTTGAGCAGCGCTCCGTTGATCGACCCCTTCGGTCGGCGCGTGCGAGACCTCAGGATCTCCGTCACCGATCGCTGCAACTTCCGCTGCGATTACTGCATGCCGGCGGAGGGGATGAAGTGGCTTCCGAGGGACCAGGTGCTGACCTTCGAGGAGATCGCCCGGGTGGCGGCGGTATGCGTGGGTCGATTCGGCTTCGAGGGCATCAGGATCACCGGCGGCGAGCCCACCGTCCGGGCGCACCTGCCGGTGCTGGTCGGGATGCTGGCCGAGCTGCGTACTGCCGAGGGGCAACCGGTGGACCTCGCGATGACGACGAACGGTGCCACGCTGGCCCTTCTGGCGGAGGACCTGCGGCGGGCCGGCTTGAGGCGGCTGAACATCTCCTGCGACTCGCTGCGGGAGGATCGCTTCGCCGCTATGACGAGGCGGAACCAGCTGGGCCGGGTACTAGAGGGGATACAGGCGGCCAAGGCGGCGGGTTACGACCAGTTGAAGCTGAACGTCGTGACGGTGCGGGGCGTGAACGACGACGAGGCGGTCGACTTCGCGACGTTCGGACGGGAGCAGGGCGTACAGCCGCGTTTTATCGAGTTCATGCCGCTGGACGCCGGGGGGACATGGGACCGGTCGAAGGTGGTCCCTGCGTCGGAGACGGTAGCGGCGATCGACGCCGTGTACCCGTTGCAGGCGCTGCCCCAGGGCTCAGCACCGGCCCAGCGCTACCGCTACAGGGACGGCCGTGGGGAGGTGGGTGCCATCGCGTCGGTCACTCAGCCGTTCTGCGGCAGCTGCGACCGGATCAGGCTGACGGCCGAGGGGCAGCTGCGAACGTGCCTGTTCTCCACCACGGAGCACGACTTGCGGGCGGTGCTGCGGGACGGCAGCGACGACGACCGACTGGCCGGCGCGATAGCAGCGGCAGTGGGCACCAAATGGGCTGGGCACAGCATCGGACGGTCGACGTTCGTCCGGCCCCTCCGGGGCATGAGCCAGATAGGCGGCTGACCGGACAGGTGCGCCTGGGGGCTTCGGGCGCTGTGGCCCCGCTGTCCTCTCGGAGACGAAGCTGGTGAGCTTCAGGGAGTCGGTTCCGGCGAGTGGCTCTCCCTGGCGCCCGAGCCGTCCCGGATGCGGTGTTGACGAGTGCGCCTGGCGGCGAGCGGACGGCCGGGGGCGTTCGGGGAGCCCGTCCCGGACCGCTGGTGGCGCCGACCGAGCGAGAGCCGGTGCGCCCCGCTCTCGGCCGTACGGCTCCCGCTGATCGCCCTGCCCGGACGGCGCGCCGCCGACGGCCCGGCACGGTCCGCGCACTGCGACCGCTGATCGCCCTGCCCGGACGGCGTAGAATGATGGCCATGTCAGACAGGGGCTTGACCCATCTGGACCCGCTGGGCCGTGCCCGCATGGTGGATGTGACCCCGAAGGAGCCGACTCATCGCCGAGCGCTGGCCCGCTGCAGGGTCAACATGCTTCCCGAGACGACCGCCCTGGTGGCGAGCAACGCCATCACCAAAGGGGACGTGCTCGGCGCTGCACGTATCGCAGGCATCCAGGCGGCCAAGCGCACGGCCGACATGATCCCGCTGTGCCACCCTCTGCTCGTGGGCTCGGTTTACGTGAACTTCACAATCGGCGAGGACTACGTGGACATCGAATCGCAGGTGGAGACGGTCGACCGGACCGGCGTGGAGATGGAGGCCCTGACGGCGTGCGCCGTGGCGGCGCTGACCGTCTACGACATGTGCAAGTCGGCGGACAGGACGATGAGCATCGGAGACCTGGCACTGTGGGAGAAGGTCGGCGGCCGATCCGGCCAGTGGCGGCGGCCGGGCTTCGAGGATGCTGCGCCCCACCTTTGACTTCGGGTTGACCTCCCCGCGCCTACGAATGCCGTAGCGCTTGTCTCCCGGCCCCTGAGGGGTATCCACCAATTCGGCGGCCACAAGATATAGCGTTCTCGCTCGAACGGATCGTGGAGTGGGAGCAAGAGCGTGGTCGTGGTCGCCCTGGCAATTTTGTGGATGGTGGTTCTGACTCCGGTCGTGCTGCGGAAGTGCGACGAAGCGTCGCCGGCCGGACCGGTGAGGGCGTTCCGCATGCAGTTGGCAGCTCTGCGCAACCGGGGTGCCTGCACGATACCTCCAGCTCATCGCCTTGGCGAAGCCGAGTTCCATCTGCTCGACATACCGCCGCTGGTGCCGGCGTTCCAGCCCCTGCGCCCGTCCTACATAGCCGGTCGCTACGCGAACCGTCAGCCAGCGTCCACGGTGGGCGGAAGCCGCACGGGAGACTTCGATCCGGCGGGTACGGCGACGGCGCTGCTGGACCGGCCGCGCTCCGACAGCCACCTGCTCCAACAGGACACCGACGTGCGGCCGACCATCCTGCTTCCTTCCACCCTGTTGCCGGCGGCACCCAACGGGCCTGACTTTCTGGTGGACGAGATCCGGGCAGCTGCGGTAGATGCGGCTGCCCGCTCGGCCGCTCGACGGTCGCGGATCGCCCGCAGCCGGCAGAGAAGGCGGCAGCAGACCGTGTTGAGGCGTATGGCCGCCAGCGTCGCCGCGCTGGCGATGCTGGGTCTCGTTCCCGGTGCGCACGCCCTCCTGGTGGCAGCCCTGCTGGACGGGGTACTGCTGATCGGGTACGCGGTGCTCCTGAGCCGGCACCGGTCTCGGCAACACTGAGGGCGCGTTCCGCCTGAGCCTGCCGGAGTGTCGCCAGGTAGTGGGCCCGCTGGCAATACCATCACCGGCATGGCCAATCGCACGCTCTCGGAGTCGATCCTGATCCACAGCCCTCCGGACGAGGTCTACGACATGGTGGCCGATGTCACCCGCATGGGCGAGTGGAGCCCGGTGTGCAAAGCGTGCTGGTGGGACGAGGGAGGTTCGGCACAAGTCGGCGCATGGTTCACCGGCCGCAACGAGACGCCCGAGCGGACTTGGGAGACGCGATCTCAGGTGGTGACGGCCGACAGGGGGAAAGAGTTCACGTTCGTCGTCGGTGGCACCCGGACGCGATGGAGCTACACCTTCGAGCCGGCCGAAGAGGGCGCCAAGGTGACCGAGTCGTGGGAGCTGCTCCCGGACGGGGTCGAGTTCTTCGAGAGCCGTTTCGGCGACCAGGCCCAAGCGCAGATCGAAGAACGTGTGAGGGCCGCTCGAGAGGGGATCCCCCTGACTTTGGCGCGCATCAAGGAGGCGGCCGAGGGTCGCTGACGGGGATGCTGCGGGGGCTGCCGCTGGTCGGGGGACTCGGCGGTCGGGGGCTGCCGCTGGTCGGGGGACTCGGCGGCCGCTGGTCGGGGGCGCCGCTGGCACGAGGACTCGGCTGCCGCCGCCAAGCGTTCCGACCACCATCCGCTTGCAGCGGGTCATTTCGAACGGAGCTGGTCAGCTGGACCGGTTGTGCTCCTGGACCCAATCCTCGGGGTCCTCGTCTTCGGCGGCGACTCCGGACGAGTGCCGAGCCCCGTACACGACGAATGCAACTGCAAGCTGGTGACGAGTGCTCAAGTCCGCGTGCCGCCGGAAGTCGGCCAGATCTTCGCGCTCCTCTTCCGCCATGTGGTCACTGTTGGCCTCGCGGGTCTTTGTCACCGCTGCCCACCACTCGTCTGATCCCACCATCTGCCCGGCGGCGGCCCGCACGCCGTCCCGGATCTCGTTGTGGTCCTTGATAGCGTCGGTCGTCTCCTCTGTAGCGCTGTCCTCACCTCCCGCACCCGTTCCGAGCTCGAGCAGCGCCGGATAGAAGAGCTCCTCCTCCGCCTTGGCGTGCAGCTCCAGAGCGGTGGCGAGTTGATCCCACACCGGCCCGAGGCTGTCCGAATCGTGCGGCTCGACTTCATCGAGCAGCGCGAACAGACGCCGCTGCTCGGCGTGCTGGCTCAAGATGATCTCGGTTATGTCCACGATGCTCCTGTTCGGTTTCGACGCCGCCGGGTTGGCCACATCTCGATACCGTTGCGGCGGACGCGCAAAACCGGTGGACGTCGGTAAGGTTCACGCTGCCGGCAGGCCGCCAGCCGAGGCGGGGTGAAACCGCTGGGCAGTCGGATGGCGTCCATCCGCTCGCGCAACAGGTCCCCCAGGCCACTGCCGGGTCCCGGATCAGGGGGCGGACAGCAAGTCCAACTCCTGGTCACATGGAGTCCAACCTGCTCGGTTCCGTCGGCTGCCGTGAAGCTCTCGGGAGAGCCTTGTCTCAGGAGAGCCTTGTCTCGGGAGAGCCTTGTCTCGGGAGAGCCGTCAGGACAAAAAACGGCTTCAGACCTGAGACTGGGCCGGGTCGATGTTCCATGCCCCCAGGCCTGAGTCGAACGTGATGGCGATGCAGGAATCCTCGTCCGACAGCAGAACCCGAGGGCTACCCCCCGGACCGCCACGGTCCTCCGTCAGTCGTGCGTCGATCTCGGCACCCTCGGAGGCCACCTTCCGCCAGACCTCCTCGACGCTCGGCCCGCTGCCCGGCGAGTGGTCGGGGATCATGCCGTACTCGTTCAACTCGTCCACCAGCTGGGACGCCTGGTCTGCCAATTTCTCGCTGAGTGCCATGCTGGGCACATACCCGCCGGAGCACTGCTGGCCACAACAAAAGCCTGCGATGTGGATGCGGCCGACCCTTGCCTGGCGAATCGAGGGTGGAACATGTGCTGAAATTGTGGGCTACCCTCTGGCGAGGGGAACTGTTGGCTAGAAGCAATGGGAAGCGAAGCCGGCACAGACGTTTCTGGCCCAAACGATGGTGGCACTGGCTGGTCGTGCTGCTGCTTGGCATCGTGGGATTCCCAGTGGCGCTCGCCGTGCTCATCGGAACCATCGGCATCTTCGTCAAACTCCCGGTGCCCAAGCCTCGGCCTCAGCCCTCGACGCGAGTTGCCAAATTCAGAGCTCCATCTTCTAGGACCTCCACGACAGCCGCTCGGGCCAGGACCGTACCCAAATCGCGACCCGCTGTGACTCCTGGGGGCCTTCAGGCCGGGTGTCGAGTTGGCGATCCCCTCGCCAACGTTTACCACTCCTACCGTCTTCGAGTGCGCAGCAGGTGCACGACCGTGACCGGCACCGTCGCATACATCCGGAAAGAGCACGACGGGGATATCCATCTCGATCTGTCGCTGCCTCCCAACGAGAGCCGCTTGTTGGACCGAGCGAACCACGCCTACCAGCACGGCCACCTCGTCGCGGAAATCGTTCCGGCCGATCAACCGGGGTGCATCCGAGGACACGCACCCCATCTCCCATCCGCTGCTTACAGCTCGAAGAGTTATGACTACGGCACCTGCACAGGGGCACATACTGACACTCCGTCGCTGGGCTCTCGGGTGAGGGTTACCGGGCCGTACGTCCTCGACTCGGACCACGGTTGGATGGAGATCCACCCGGTCTGGGCGATAACCGTCATCTCCAAGAGCCCGCTCACCACGGTGGCGCAAGCGGTCAGAACGGCAGATATGGCACCGGCTCGCCCCCGTCCATCCCTCGATCATTCACCCGTCACCGCCCCTCCCGTCACCGCCCCTCCCGTCACCACACCTCCCGTCACCACACCTCCCGTCACCACACCTCCCGTCACCACACCTCCCGTCACCACACCTCCCGTCACCACACCTCCCGTCACCAGCCCTGCACTGCCGTATCCGGGGCCAGGCCCATCGAATGGGGCGTGGTGCGAGGCAAGTGCGGCTCCCTCCAACGACGGCTATCCAGGGGACTACGAGGTCTACGTCCATTCGAATCGGCCCTACAAGCAGGCGACCGCGTCGGACGCCGGTAACACATGGAGCTACGGAACCGATGGGTCTGGCTACACGGACATTCGGCTCTACCACACTTCGCCGGGCATGAAGATAACCGTGACGGTGGACGGGGCGTCGTGCTCCACGACCGCGTAGCGGAACACCACCTCGGTAAGAAATCGGCATCATTTGGGCTGCTTTGGAAAGAACGAAGTTGGATGCCTCGGGACAGCCACCTGCCCGACCGGCTCTGTCCAAACGGCGCGGTTTCATGTAGCTTTGGCTCCCTTATCGAGAACTGACGGAGGGCCGATGGGATTTCTGTGGCGCCTTTTCGCACCCAAACCGCTGAAGCAGGCGCGCCGGGGTGTGCATCAAGTTGCGCACCCCGTTCGAACGGCTCGTCAGGCAGTCACTCCAAGATCCGTAAAGCAGATAGGGCGAGGTGGGAGATCGCTGGCACACCCGGTAGCGGCGGTCGAGAGGCTCACCGAAGACCGGGTCGTCCGAGCCCTTAGAGCCTCCCCGGGCCGCAACGGGGGTGGCGCTCCGGTCTTTCATCACCAGGGATGCAGCGTGAACCACCGAAGCCAGGAGACCGCAGACCGCTGTGCTGCCAGAAATACGTCGTACCGACGCAGCTCACGACGCTGAGCTCGCTGCTGACGTGATGGAGCTCGACCTGAACGTCGGTAACGAAGTACGGACGCCACTGGACAGAGGCCGGGTGGTGCGCCACAATTGTGGCCATGACTGCCGAGTCGCTCCGAAGCGTCCGGGACCATCTCTCCGAGGTTGTCGACCGGGTGGAACGGCACCATGAGCGAGTGACCATCACCCGCAACGGTCACGACGCCGCCGTCCTGATCAGCCCTGAGGACCTCGCCGAGATGGAGGAGACCCTTGCCGTGCTGAGCGACCCGGAGGCTCTAGCCGACATTCGCGAGGCTGATGCCGCCTACGCCCGGGGCGACGTCGTGCGCGGGGTGGAAGCCGTTCGCCAACTTCGCCGGTGAGCGAGGAGCGCGACTACGACCTCGTCCTGACCCCACCGGCCCGCCGGGCCTTGAGCGACCGGCTACCCGAAGCGGTCGCTGCGGCAGTGATCGACTTCCTCACGACTGCGCTCGTCGAACAACCCCGCCGAGTCGGCAAGCCCTTGCGCGAGGAACTGACCGGCCTGTGGTCCGCCCGTCGTGGGACCTACCGGGTCCTCTACCGCATCCACGATCACCCGGCCGAGGTTGTCGTGGTCCGTATCGAGCACCGTCACAACGCGTACCGATCTCGGTGACCCCGTCCAGCCGGCCGGTTGCCGATCCCTTGCGGGCGGGTCCGGCAGCGTCCGCTGACGGGGCCATCTACGGGACGAAGCAAGATCACCGGACGCCGACCTGCGTTCGACCGTTCCGATGGCGCCCGCGGAGGTTCCCCGTGAGAACGGTCGACGGTTCGACTGTGACGGGATCGGTCACGCCTGTCGTGATGGTCCGGTCGACACGGTTGGCTTGCTGTGAGCGAAGGAGAAGCCGCAGTCCTCGACGCGGGGCTAAAGGGCATTCGACCTTGTCTGGCCGACCTCGGGATCGGCCAGACTCAAATGGCGATGACCGATTCTGGCCAAAGGACGGTGCGGCCGTCGGTCTTACCTGGACGCCCCCGAGAGCTCCCTCTGGTTCCGAGTGTCCCGCGGCGCATCGCCCAATTCGGACTCGCAGTACATCCACATGGTGCCATAATGGCACCATGAAACGGATGAACCTGCGGGACGTGCCTGACGACGTGTACGGAGCGCTCACGAGCGCCGCGGAGGCCAAACGGCAGTCCCTGTCCGCGTACGTTGTGGATCGGTTGGCCGAGATAGCTGAGGTGACCCGTCTTGCAGACTACGTATCCGCCTACCGGGTACCCGAAGAAAGCGGGGTGACGCTGGAGGAGGCGACCGCGGCGGTCCGGCAGGTGCGCGAAGCGTCGTGAGCCTGGCAGTGGTGGACGCGTCGGTGCTGGCGGTCTTCTACGCCTCCGACGATCGCCGTCGAGACGCGGTGGTGGAGCGACTGAGCGGCAGCTACGCCTTGGTCGCTGCCGCTCACCTCGATGTCGAAGTCGTCTCCGCCCTGAGAGGTCTGGCGTCGCGCCACCCCACACTCCGCGACGTGATGCCCCATGCCCTGCGACACCTTGCCGGCTTCTCGATCCGGCGACTGCCTCTGGCCCCCTTGCTCGAGCGCATGTGGGAACTGCGGGACAACGTCACGCCTTACGACGCCGCCTACATCGCCATAGCCGAGCGCCTCGACGCACCCCTGGTCACCTGCGACGGGAAGCTCGCCGGTTCCAGCGGCCCGCGCTGCGCCTTCGAACTGATCACCTGACACGTCCCGGAAGGGAGGCGACTTCGGATGGTGCGGTGGCGGGCCCGTCGTCCAACGCAAGCCACCGCCCCGTGGTGCCACAAACGTTGGGCTGTCTCCTGGTGGCATTCCGCTCCTTGCACGGTGCTCGCGTAACAGCACAGCGAGCTGTGGACCCACGAAGATCCCTCGGCGGTGCCCCCCTTTCGGGTGGGATTCCGCACCAACGATCCTTCAATCTCGACGACCGGTTCGCGACCCATACCTTCGCCGCAGCCAAGTCCACGTCCCGAACGAGCAGGCCGGCCACCTCGGATCGCCTGCAACACCGCCGTGTCCACGAGCCAGTTGAAGAAGGCTCGGATCATCAGCCAGTGCGTGCGGATCGTGTTCGGGGGCCGCCCGGCCGCCTCGGTGGACGGAAGCACTCCCGGTACGTCGTCTTGGATCAAAGCGTGGGGCAACCCTGGTCCCCAGGACCGGCGCCCACCACCGTCTCCACTGAGCCCGGTCCCGAGCCGCAGTCGACGGGGCGCCTCCTCTCCCGGTACCGAGGCGCACCATGGAGCGCCGCTCCACCTTGGCCTTCTGCCAGTGCTCGAACCACTCGTCGCAACGCACACCGCCCACAGCGACGCTCGGGGGGACCTGCTCGCCCAGATCAGGATCGTCGGCAGGGAGAAGATGGGTCAGCCTCCAGCGCGCCCGTGCACGCCACGCCTCCTCCTCGGTCTCGTACAGGCCGTAGGTGGCCTGGCGGCCTTCGAGGCGGACTCGCAGCCGCCACCGACCCCTCGGACGCTGGTCGATGCTCCCTCCGTCGTTCGGCGCCCGGTCGACGCCTCCGGTTCGCCATGTAAGGCCGCTCCCTCGATTGTCTACCGGACTCGTTGAGTCCCGTTGAGTCCCAGTCCCGAGGTCTACTGCGCCCTTATGGGCAACCGCTTGATCAGGGAAATTGTGGTGGAGAAGACGATGTCGTATTCAAACCCGCCTGAAATGCGAGAACGTCTGCAGGTGATCCTCGAACGCCAGTGATCCGTGGCGGTCGTTACGACTCCGGCATCGCGTCAAGAAGCCTAGTGCTACGCTGTCGCACATGGAGATCGGCGTACGGGACCTACGGAATCGGACCAGCCAGGTCATCGATGCCGTCCGGGCAGGCGAGCGGGTGGTTCTCACCGTCCACGGCGAGGCGATCGCCGACATCGTTCCCCACGCCCAACGGTCCCGCTGGGTTCCAGGCGAGCTCCTGCGTCGCGGGCTGGCGGAGCGGGCGGCCGACCCGGGTCTGCGTGAAGACCTTGATGTGCTCGCCGGACAGACCTTGGACGAGCTTTGAACGACCCGGCCGGGCTTCTCGATACCTCGGTGTTCATCGCCCGTGAGGTGGACCGACCGCTCGGGGAGTTGCCAGGCCGGGTGACGGTCTCGGTCGTGACCATTGGCGAACTCGAACTGGGTGTGCTGAGCGCTGCAGACGACACATCGCGTGCCCGCCGAGCGGGCACGCTGGACCTGGCCCGGCGAGTGGATCCCATCTCGATCAGCGAGCCCGTCATGGCGGCGTGGGCCCGTCTCGTAAGTGACTGCCGGAAGGCCGGCATCCAGCGGACGGTCAAACTAACCGACGCCCTGATCGCTGCCACGGCCATTGACCTCGGGTTACCGGTGGTGACGCAGGACGACGACTACAACCAGATGGCGAGAGCCCATCCACCGCTTCAGGTCCGCAAGGTATGAGCGCCGATGCCCAGACAGATCTTCCAGATGAAGGCCATGATCGTAAACACGAAGCCTCAGGTCTGGCGACGACTGCTCGTTCCCAAAACCGCGAGCCTCATCCGGAACGAGGGCGCCAATATGTGCTCACCTCGAGTCCGAACCGCCGGAACGCAAGTAGCGAGTCCTTGACCTGGATCGCTTGCGAGGACCAACTCGCATCGTCCGGCTCGCGAAGGGCTACGTAGCGCTGCACGGCACTGTCAAGCCGGTCGACGTACGTACGCACCGCCGCGGCGCCTGTTCCGATGTCAGTCTGTAATACCCTGAAGAGCGCGCCGTTTGTGACGCGACCACGTCTCGACATGTACTCGTACCGCAGTACCTTAACAAAGTCTTCTGGCTTATCGAAGCGCCCGCTGAGCCGTGTCCAGACATTCTCGGCATGGGTAATCTCTTGCTCGCCGGCCACGCTGAACAGATAGTTCTTCAGAAGGTCAGCGGTCGTCAGGCCGGTACCCCGGTCATTGAGGGTCTCGAAAATGACGTAAGCCTCCGGCAGCACCGACCAGCCCCGAGGCCACCGCCAACAGCCCTGAACCTCACCGTCGAGAAACTGAACTAGGTGAATCAGACGCCGGTAGTCTGTAGGACTTCGCGTCAAGTTGTCGAGGTATTCCTTGATCCGCCGATAGGCGCTTGCTAGCGCGTCACGGCGTTCGCCGACAGGACATCGCTCGAGCAGCAGGTTGTACGTTTCATGGTCGTCCGGGCTCAGCGGTAATTTCGCCACGGCTTCCTCTTGAGCAAGCACGTAGTCACTGAGGTGTGACGCCTCAAGTGCATGAGCAGCGCGACCCTGTTCGAGTTCGACAAGTCGATCACGGGCGGCAATAAGGAGGACCGCTGTCGTCGTAAAGCGCTGCTGGCCATCGCTGATGAGGTTGCGTCCGTCACCTGACGGGTCGGACGCGATAACGATAGTGCCCATAAAATAGGAATTCCCCGCGTCACGAGCACGCTGAATGTCAGTCCAGTACTCTGAAATGTGCTCGTCCTCCCAGGAGTACCGTCGCTGGAAGCGCGAAACACGTAGCAGCCGGTCAGACAGCAGGTGTCCAAGTCGGTCATGATCGAACTGTGCGGGGTCGGCCATACAACGCGATTTTGTGCACTCTACCGGGACGTGTTGCAGGCCCTACGTCTGCCAATAATTGCCGCTCTTCCTGTGTGCACCATTTCTGTGTTTGATTGCGCCAAGTGGCGACACCTTCAGCGACAGGGCGCTGGCAACCGCAGCCAGTTTTGCGATGACGCCTATGCCGAACACCTAGTCATCGTGCGACTGCTCGGAGCCCCTCATTGTCTGTGTGCCTGGCGGTCGGCCCTCGATGTCCTGCCTAGGGTAAGGCCGGATTGCGTCCTTTGAGAGGCAGGTCGCTGGCCGATCTCGACGAGCGTCAGGCCATCGACGTACAGCTTGGCCGCCGTCTGGGCCTGCTCGTCGGCCAGCCGGCTCATAACGACGCCTGCAGGCGGCGCAACGTGTCCGTGCCATGGACGCCGAACCGGCGATCTGCACCCAAACCAGGCGCGATCCGAACCCTGGGTGGCTGCGAGCTGCACTACGCGCCCCCACGGTGGAACCGGGGTAAGGCGTCACGCCCAGGTGCTCGATGTTGCACCAGCACACGCAAGTCGGCCGCCCGTTGAGTCCCGCCGCCCACTTACCCGGAGGGGGTCGCATGGCTTAGAGCATGCACATAGGTGCCCTGACCAGGGAGTTTGTGGTGGAGGTGACATCGCATCCTCCTAAACCTTGGGGCCTCTGCCGCGGAGAAGTCCGTGCTCGCGGCGCCTGCATAATGCACCCGCCAGGGCACTGACCTGCTCATACTCACACTGGGCTAGCCATCCACCGAGAATGCATCGTAGAGATCGAGCCTCGGCGTTCTTGATAGGGCGATCCTGTGGGTCGACGGCGCTGATGCTGGCCCTCACCTGAAAACGTTCGTCTTTGAACTGACCAAGCTCACGTAGGACTTCCCGGAGCCAGCGAGCGCCCACCGGCAAGCCGATCCCCGATGGGAACTCCTCCGGGACGAGAGCGACGTGGGCCGACCTACACCACGGCAGGAGACGCCAACGACTTGAGCAACGGCGTGAGCTTGTCGCCCGTATGGGCTCTGGACTGCCTCACCTGCGTTCGGTTCGAAAGAGAGGAACGGCGAGCGCGGCAGCTATGAGCGCTCCCGCTCCGAACGCGCCGAGCGCGCCGGTGAATCCCCAGCTCAGGGCAGCCTGGAAGATGAGGCTGCCGAGCCCGAACCCGGCAAAGAGGGTGAACACGTTGAACCCCATGGCTTGGCCGCGGTTGGCGGGGAGGGCGGTGACGATCCCCCCGAGGAGGGGCTGGGTGAGGTCGTAGCCGAGCGAGAGCAGCGTGACCAGCACGGCGGCCGCGACCAGCGGGAGTGGCGCGGCGAGGCCGAGCGCGCAGATGGCGCCAATGGTCACCCCGAGGGGGATGAGACCGGCTCGGCCGTAGCGGTCAGCGGTGGTGCCGATGAGCGGTCCGAGGATGAAGCCGGGGACGCCGTAGCCGAGCAAGGCAATCCCGATCCCGGTCGGGCCGAGCCCGAAGCGTTGGTGAAGGTACAGGCCCAGCCACGTGTAC
>JAJYPS010000130.1 GCA_021795215.1 Actinomycetes bacterium | reverse complement strand
CCGAGGCAGAGAGCAGGTAGCTCGGGGAGACCCTCGGGGACCACTGGGCGAGCAGGGGACCGGCGTGGTGGCTTCGGTGTTCGCGGTAGGCGCCTTCTTGGCTCTGCTGATGCTTGCGGTACAGGTCGCGTTCGCGCTGTACGCCCGTTCTACGGTGAGCGCGGCGGCGTTCGACGCTGCTCGGCTCGTCTCCGGGGCCACTGCCTCCCCTCCGGACAGCCCGTCGCGGCTGGCGTACTCGGAAACGACTGCGACGGCCCACCTGCGGGCGCTGCTGGGCGGCTACGGCAACCGGGCGGTGGTCCACTGGCAGGTCAGTGCCAACGAAGTGCATCTGACCGTGGCGATGCGTCTGCCGATGCTGCTGCCGTTGGGAATTCCCGGAGACTCCAGCCTGGCGGACGTGAGGCGCACGGTTGTGTTGCGCCGCGAGCTGGTCCCTTGACCACCTCCTGGTGGCGATCGAGCTCAGCAGCGCGGGAACTGCTGAAAAGGCGCTCTCTACTCGGGCGGAGCGCCTCGGCAGTGCACGGCAGCCCCGAGCGACCTGTGGAGCGACCTGTGGAGCCACCTGTCGAGGGGAGCACGGGACAGATCGGCGGCGTCGAGGGACTGGCCGTCGGAGTACTGGTGCTGGTGATGGGCATGCTCGTGGTCGTTGACGCCTGGGCAGTGATCGACGCCAAACTGGCCGTGGAGAACGCCGCGCGCCAGGGTGTGCGTGCGTTCGTCCAGGCAGCATCGCCTTCCACGGCCGCGGCGGGGGCTCGGCGCGCCGCCGACGAGGCCATATCGGCGTCCGGAAGGGCGCCGGCCAGAATGGTGTTCTCGCTGCAAGGCACGATGTACCGCTGCAGCGTCGTCACGGTCAGCGTGGGCTACCCGGTGCAGTTGGTACCGGTTCACTTCGGACACGGCAACGGACTGGGGATGCTGGTCCGCGCGACCCATGCCGAGATGGTTCCACCGTTCAGGAGCGGAGCGTCTGGCAGTGTGGGAGGATCGTGTGGCTGAGCGGATCGGTGCGGCCGACAACTGGGAAGCGGGGAGTGCCTGGGTGCTGGCGCCCGCTGCAGTGCTGATCCTGGTGGTGCTGGGGGCCATAGCCGTCGACTCGGCGCTGGTCTACCTCGGACAGCGCCAGCTGGTCGATGCGGCCGACTCGGCAGCGACCGACGCCGCAGGCGGCGTGTCGGAGAGCGCCTTCTACGGCTCGTCGACTGCCGCAGGGGGCGTAGTGGCGCTCAGCACCTCCCGCGCCGACCAGCTGGCCGCGGCGTCCCTTTCACGACAGGACCTATCTGCGGTCACCCTGTCGTCCAGCCGGGTAGAGGTGGCAGGGGTGCAGGTCTGCGTGAAGTTGAGCGGGGTCGTCCATCCGATCTTCGGCAGCGCCCTCCCCGGCCATCCCTTCGCCATCCGGGTGACAGCGGTCGCCACCGCCACGGCGGCTGCTTCCGGCGCACCGGTGCGGCACAGCTCCCTCTGTCCCCTCCCACGGGGAGGATGACGGCGCCGACGGCTCTGTCGGCACCTCCGCACTGTCGGCACCACCGTACCGGGGAACCCTGGTCAGCGCCGGTGGCGTCGACTCCTACGCCTCGTACACGCCCCCATCGAGGCGGCCGGTCCGCAGCGCCGGACGCGGGTGCCGGCCGCAGGCTGGCGCCGGATCGGCACCGATACGGGCACACTCGGTCAAGGCTGGATCGCACGAGAGCCCGTTGCACCGGGGAGCCTCCGACGGGCCCTTCCCCACAGGAAGGGAGCCAGGTGCACCACCGTGGCCCTCGGGGCGGCCCCGGTCAGGCCGTCCGCCCACAACCGCCGCCCGACTCTCAGGGCTTCTGCCCTGTCCCCGACCAGCAACCAGTTGGTGGCGAAGCGCAGGTGATGCCACGCAAGCAGCGACCGGACCTCCTTCTCGTCCAGGCACGTTGCCCCCGAGCGCACCTCCCGCTCCAGCATGCCCCACATGCGGTCGTAGATACGGCGAAGGTCCTTGCTCACCCCGCCAGGTGTGTCCGCGTACCGGACGTAAGGCCAGTCGAGCTTCAGTACCGGCCCAAGCCGGGACAGGCGCAGCCAGCAGTCCCAGTCCTCCACCCCGTCCAGACTCGAGTGGAAGCCTCCCACCTCGTCGAGCGCTCGCTTGCGAACCAGGACGGTGGACGTCTGGAACCGGTTCATGATCATCAGGTCGTGGTATTCGATCCAGGTTCCGGAAGGCTGTGCGGGCGACGCAGCCCACGGCTCGCGCGTCTCACGCACCCAGTCGCTGGCGATGGCGACCGCCGACGGCTCCATGGCGCACGCTTGCAGCTGCCGCTCCAGCTTCTCGGGGTGCCAACGGTCGTCGGCGTCCAAGAGGGCGATCCACGTCCGCCCGGCCGCTGCGCACCCGTCGTTGCGGGCAGCCGATGGGCCTCCCGAACTGCTCCGCCGCACTACTGTCGCTCCGGTGGCTTCAGCTATCTCGGCCGTCCGGTCGGTAGAACCGTCGTCGACGACGATCACCTCTCCGGGCGGTCCCGTCTGGTCGGCCACAGAAGTCAGTGTCCCTTTGATGGTCGCCTCGGCGTTGTGAGCCGGGACGACGACGGCGACCTCACTCGATGGGACAGCTTCGGGTGCCGCTTCTGTCAGGGGCTGCCAAGTTCTGGGCACGAGTCGAACGTAGCATCGTGGGCTTGACGTGCGACCGCCATAGCTCCTCCCCCTGCCCCGCTACGGCCGGGCAGGCCGGCTGTGCGAGCGCGGACGCCGAGGCGTCCCTGCCATCCCCGGGAAGGCGCCGTTGAGCCTCACGTTGGCAGAACTGGCTGCGGTGCTGCCACACAGCAGCCACAGGGGCGACACTCGGCTGACGGGTATCACGCACGACTCCCGTCGAGTCAAGCCCGGCTGGCTCTTCTGCGCCGTGCGTGGCAGCCATGGAGACGGGCATACCCATGTTCAAGATGCCGTGCAAGCCGGTGCTGCGGCGGTCATGGTGGAGCGGTTCGTCGAATGCGGCGTTCCTCAGCTGCTGGTGCCGTCGGTACGGGCGGCGCTCGGTCCCGCTTCGTCGGCAGTCGAGGGATGGCCGGCTCAGCATCTTCGTAGCATCGGGATCACCGGAACAGACGGCAAGACGACCACCTCGTACCTTTTGGAACGGGTACTGGAAGCTCATGGTTGGCGAACAGGCGTGGTCGGAACGGTGGAGACCCGCATCGGAGGGCGCGGAAGCCCTTCGACGCTCACGACCCCGGAGGCGCCGGACCTCCACCGGACTCTGGCCGAGATGGTGGACGACCATGTCGACGCCGCCATCATGGAGGTGTCCTCGCACGGGATAGACCAGCAGCGGATCGAGGGCATCCGGTTCGACGTGGCGGTCTTCACCAACCTGTTTCCCGAGCACCTGGACTACCACGGAACGGTGGAGCACTACTGGGCCACCAAAGCAAAGCTGTTCGAGGCGACCAGAGCTGCAGCCGGTGTGATCTGCGTCGACCAGGACTGGGGCGTCCGGCTGGCACACCAGACGCAGGTCCCGTCGCAGACGTTCGGACGCTCGCACACAGCCGACCTGGTGATGGAGCAGGTGTCGACCAGCCTGTCCGGAACGTCGGTGACCATCCGCAGGCGCGGGTCCACCGGAACTCGGCGCCGACTTTGGAGCCCGTTGGTGGGCAGCTACAACGCCTACAACATGGCGGCCGCGTACCTGGCAGCGCGAATCCTCGGCGTACCGGCGTCCACGGCGGAAGAAGGTATAGCCTCATGCGCGCCGGTACCCGGGCGCTTCGAGTTGATCGACCGCGGACAGCCGTTCCTGGTGGTGGTGGACTACGCGCACACGCCGGACGCCCTTGCGGGGCTGCTGGCCACAGCCAGAGATCTCGTGAGCAATCGAGTCCTGGTCGTGGTCGGTGCGCGGGGAGGAAGGGACCGGCTGAAGAGGCCGAGGACCGGCCGTGTGGCGGCGACGGCGGATCTTGCGGTCCTGACGACCGACAGCCCCGGGCGCGAGGACCCGGCACACATCGCCCAGGAGTTGCTGGTGGGCACCGTGGACGTGCCGGGACGGAACGTGGTGATCGAGCTGGACCGGGCAAAGGCGATCACGTTCGCCCTGGCGAACGCCGGGCCGGGTGACGCGGTGCTCGTCGTGGGCCGGGGTCACGAACGCAGTCGGCACGTCGGGGACCAGGAAGTGCCTTTCGACGACCGGCAGGGTGCAGCGGACGCCTTGGCCGGGCTGGGATGGACTACCCCACTTCGCACGGCCAAGCTCGGCGAACCGTCCCTTGGCGACTACGGCACAGAGTCCAAGATGGCGTCCGGATAAGCACCCGACCCCTCGGAGCCCCCGAAAACAGACCCGACCTCTCGGAGCCCCCGAAAGCAAACCCAGCCCCAACGGCGCAGACCGGATATGTCGCTCCCTTGACCTCTTAAGAGGCTGGCATCTTCTCCAGCATCGAGAGGAGGTCGTCGGCGTGCTCCTCCTCCACCTCGAGGATCTGTTCGATCATCCTCCGGCTGGTCGGGTCGCCGTCGCCCAGCCAGCGGGCGATCTCCTGGTAGGAAGCGATGGCGATCCGCTCTGCTATCAGGTCCTCCTGGATCATCTGCTGCAGCGTCTCACCTTCCACGTACTCCGAGTGGCTACGCGTGGCAAGCCCGTCCGGGCTGTAGTTGGGCTCGCCCTGCAACTGTGTGATGCGGACGGCAACCAGGTCGGCGTGACCCAGCTCCTCTGCGGCGTGTTGGTCGAACTCGGCCGCCACCGGGCCGGCATTGATGCCGGTAGCCATGTGAAAGTGCCGCTTGTAGCGGAGGTAGCAGACCAACTCGGTGGCCAGCACCTCGTTGAGCACGTTGATGACCTGAAGCCTGTCCGCCCCGTAAGCCTCCGTCACGGGACCGTCGGTCATGTGCTGCCGAGCCCGTTCACGAAGCGTCTGGACGTCGGACAAGAACTGTCCCATGGAGCTCTCCTTGCGCCGAGAAGTATCGCTGTCGGCTGCGACCGGCTCCCGCGAAGGGAGCAGGTCCGAGCCGACGCAAAGCTACCCGACTCGGCACGTCGGAGGCGCAGGTTGGAACGTTTCGGGCAACCGGCGTCGGCTTCGGTCCTGCCGCCCGGTCCTCAATTAGTCCTTCTGCGCCATACCTACGACGGCGGACGGGGGGTGGACCGAGGCCGGTGAGCCGTACCAGGTGGCGTCGCCGTAGTTGTAGACGTTCCCTCCGGCGGTGGTGACCCAGTAGCCCTTGCCGTCCGGCGTGGGCGCCATAC
>JAJYPS010000129.1 GCA_021795215.1 Actinomycetes bacterium | reverse complement strand
AGCCACCAAGGCGGCGTCGGAGATGCTGTGCTCCGCCTACGGAGCGTCGTTCGGGTTGGCTGCATCCTACGTGCGGCTGACGAACGTGTACGGGCCTGGGATGACGGAGAAGGACAGCTTCGTGCCTCGGCTGATGCGGGCTGCCGCCGGTGGGACCGGAGTGGAGGTGTACGGCGACGGCAGCATGCTGCGGGACTACGTCTACATCTCGGACGTGGCGGATGCGTTCCTGCTCATGATCGAAAAAGCCCACAGCGGTCCGGTGGTGATCGGATCGGGGCATTCGATCCCGGTGGACGAGCTGATAGCCCACGCTCGGAAAGCGACCGGGATCGACATCCCGGTCGAGTACGGCGATTCCCGGCCTGGGGAGATGCCGGCGGTGGTGGTGGACATCGGAAGAGCACGCTCTCTCGGCTTCACTCCGAAAGTGAAGATGGACGAAGGGATGCGGGAGGCTTGGGCGACGTTCTCGGCACGCCCCCCGGGCTCGTAGAGGACCCGCAGAGGCGACCGGCCCATCAGCAGTGCCCTCCGACTCCGGTCGAGGCTGGAGGAAGTTCAGGCGGCGTCTTCGCCAGGCTGCCAGCTGGCCAGATCGTGCAGTCGTGAGTCGTTGGAGAACACTTCGACAATTGGAGCACGCAGTCCCAAGCGGCGCTGGATCCGTTCCACTTCCATGACCTGGTTCCATAGGACCAGCGTGACGACCAGGCCCCGCTCCCCCGCCCGCGCCGTTCGACCGGAGCGGTGCAGGTACGACTTGTGATCCTCCGGCGGGTCGTAGTGGATCACGCTGCCCACGGAGTCCACATGAATGCCCCGAGCGGCAACGTCGGTCGCCACTAGGGCTGACAGCTTTCCCTGCGCGAAGGAGGCGAGCGCCTGCTCCCGCTCCTTTTGGTGCAGGTCGCCATGGAACGCTGCCGCTTTCACACCTTCGGCGTTCAGGCTACGAACGAGGACGTCTGCGCCGCGCTTGGTGCGAACGAACAGGATCGTCCGAGGACACGCCCTGACGATCGCCGCCGCCACCCTCGCTTTGTCCATCTGATGTACGGACAGAAAGCGGTGCACCATCGCCTCTACGGTCACCTGAGCTTCGCTGACCTCATGACGCACCGGATCGTTCATGTAGTGCCGAACCAGATGGTCCACGTCCCCGTCCAGGGTGGCGGAGAACAGCATCGTCTGACGCGCCTGGGGACACTTGCGAAGAAGCCATTCGACCTGCGGCATGAAGCCCATGTCGGACATCCGGTCCGCTTCGTCCAGCACCAGCATCCTCAGCTCCGACAGAGCCAGCTGTCCGCGTTCCTGCAGGTCGATCAGCCGCCCCGGCGTCGCCACCACGACGTCGCAGCCTTCCTTCTTCAGTCCCTTCAGCTGGGTCTCCACCGACACCCCTCCGTAGACGCAGGCGACCGAGCGGCCGACCGCATTTGCAAGGGGCTTGAGCACCGCGGCGACCTGGATCGCCAGCTCCCGGGTAGGAACGAGGACCAGTCCCTGAACCACGCCGCGCCGGCCGGGGGAGAGCCGCGCCAGCAGTGGCAGTCCGAACGCCAGCGTCTTGCCGGAGCCGGTCTTGGCTTTGCCGCAGACGTCACGGCCCGCGAGCGCATCGCCGATCGTCAGCGCCTGAATAGGAAACGCCTTGTCTATCCCCTGCGCCGAGAGAGATAGAACCAGTTCCTCCGGTAGGCCGAGTTGGTCGAAGGTGTCGGGCATCCCGTTCACAGATTGTAGCGAAAGAACGTACCGCCTAGGCTGATCGGCCGTCGACCGCCCTGCTGGGAACCGTGACCCGCGGGCCGTCGGCTCCTTGTGACAGCTCCCGGTACTCGGCCGCCTTGGCAGCCATCGCGGACTCGATTTCCGGCTCCCTCGCTCCGTCCGGGGCGACACCTGCAAGGACTTCTGACCCGCTCGTACCGTTGGCCGAGGCGCTGTTGCGGATCGTCGCCGAGAGCTTCATGGAACAGAACTTCGGTCCGCACATGGAGCAGAAGTGGGCCGTCTTGGCTGCCGGTGCCGGCAGGGTCTCGTCGTGGTACGCCTGAGCCGTCGCAGGATCGAGCGACAGTGCGAACTGGTCCTGCCACCGGAAGTCGAACCGGGCGCGGGACAAAGCGTCGTCCCATGCGCGCGCACCGGGGTGGCCCTTCGCCAGATCGGCCGAGTGGGCCGCTATCCGGTAGGCGATCAGGCCCTGCTTCACGTCCTCCTTGGCGGGGAGCCCGAGGTGCTCCTTGGGCGTCACGTAGCACAGCATCGCCGTGCCGGCCGCGCCGATGACCGCGGCGCCGATAGCGGAAGTGATGTGGTCGTAGCCCGGCGCCACGTCGGTCACCAGCGGCCCCAGCGTGTAGAAAGGCGCCTCTTTGCACCAGTCCTGTTGCAGCTGCACGTTGAACGCCACTTTGTCGAGCGGCACATGGCCAGGACCCTCCACCATCACCTGGACGCCATGCTGCCACGCTCGCTGCGTCAGCTCTCCCAGTGTGGCCAGCTCCGCCAGCTGCGCGTCGTCGTTCGCGTCGGCGACGCTGCCCGGCCTGAGCCCGTCTCCCAGGGAGATGGCGACGTCGTAAGTGGCGAGCAGCGTGCACAGCTCGTCGAAATGCTCGTAGAGGAAGCTCTCCCTGTGGTGCGCCAGGCACCACGCGGCCATTATCGAGCCTCCCCGGCTGACGATGCCCGTTACCCGGCTGGCAGTGAGCGGGATGTGGGCCAGCAGCAGGCCCGCGTGGAGGGTGAAGTAGTCGACGCCCTGCTCCGCCTGCGCCGTCAAGGTTTCCGCGAACGAGTCCCAGGACAGGTCCTCCGGACGGCCGCCCGCCTTCTCCAGTGCCTCGTACACCGGAACGGTGCCGATCGGCACCGGGGAGTTGCGAATGATCCATTCCCTCGTGACGGCAATGTCCGGCCCGGTCGACAGGTCCATGATCGTGTCGGCGCCCCACTGAAGCGACCACTGGAGCTTCTCGACCTCCTCGATCACCGAGGAAGTGACCGACGAAGACCCGATGTTCGCGTTCACTTTCACCTTGAACGCCTTGCCTATGGCCATCGGCTCCGACTCCGGATGGTTCACGTTGGCCGGGATGATGGCTCTGCCGGAAGCAACCTCTTCCAAGACGGACTCCACCTGCATCTGCTCCCGGACCGCCACGTACTCCATCTCGGGCGTCACGATGCCGCGGCGCGCGTAGGCCAGCTGGGTGACCGGTTCGCCAGGCTCCCCTCGTAGCACGGGACGACCCGACCCCGACGGCAGCCCTTCCGGACGAGCCCGACGGCCGTTCTTCGTCCCGCGGTCCCCCTTGACCGCCGCAGCGTCGAGCATGGAACGGGAGGAGACCCGGACGTCTCCCCGGCTCGCCACCCACCCTTCCCGCAGGGCTGGTAGGCCCTGCTGCGGTTCGGAACCGGGTCCCTCGGTCGTGTAGAGCCTGACAGGCTGCTCACCTCCCGACAGGTCCACCTCCGAAAACGGAACCTCGATGCCCGGTCCACCTCCGACGAGGACACGACGACGATTCGGAACGACCATTCTCTTCCTCCCTTCGCCGGCATTACCCGGATCAGGTAGACGGTCGGCGCCAGGAGCGGCTTCTCCGCCCCACCGCCCTCTCAGCCGTTTGCAGGCTCCCGTGCTCGAACTCGGATCATCATATGCACAGTCGCCACGAGACGCCTTCGTTCTCGGCCTACTCCGATACGGGGAAGCGGTCGGCTCGGCCGGCCATCTATCTTTACCCAGCAGGCCGTTCTTGCCGGACAGGCCGTTCTTGCCGGACAGACCGTTCTTGCCGGACAGCACAGAGCTCGGCGGCCCTCTTGAACACTGCGTCGAACATGGGCTCGGTCAAGAGCTTGGTCGACGTGTTCCTCTGGCTGGGGTGGTACGAGCAGATCAGCGTGCCGCCCTTCGCCATACCGCCGTCGACCTGACCGGCCGGTACTCCGACCTCTCTCATGTGGGCGAACGGCGGCCGGCGTTTCAGGCCCAGGAGGCGCCCGAGGGACTCGTAGGCGAAGCCGCCCAACGCCACGATCACACTCGCGTTATCGAGTGCAGCCAGCTCACGTCCGAGGTAGGGCAGGCAGCGGTCCCTCTCCTCGACGGTCGGCCTGTTGTCCGGAGGGGCGCAGCGGACGGCTGCGGACACCCACGCACTCTTCAGCCGGAGGCCGTCGCCCATGTGAAGGCTCGTGGGCTGGTTGGCGAAGCCGGCCCTCCACAGGGCGCGGAAGAGCCAGTCTCCCGACCGGTCGCCGGTGAACATACGGCCGGTGCGATTACCGCCGTGTGCTGCGGGAGCCAACCCAACCACCACGAGACGAGCAGCCGGATCCCCGAAGGCGGGCACCGGGCGACACCAGTACTGCTGCCCGGCGAAACTGGCCCGCGGGTGGAGCCCCGCCTGTTCACGCCAGGCGACCAACCGGGGGCAGGCCCGGCAGGCGACCACATCCGCCTGGACGCCCTCCGGTAGCTCTGGCTGCTCGATGCGTCAACGGTACTCCTGAGTGCACGGCCCGGGCGGACTGCTGAGCGCACCGAGCTGGGCGCACGGCCCGGGCGCACGGCTGAGCGCAGCGACCTGAGCGCCTAAGCAGGGGCTGCGACCGGGCGCACGGCCGCCTCGGCACTCGTTGCTCGGCACGCCTCGGCACCAGCCCGAACTGGCTAAGGTCGGCCATATGCCCGATCCGAAGGCACCGGAGCGCACGGTGGTGCTGATGGTCAGGCACGGAAGGACACCGACGACCGGCGAAGTGCTGCCCGGCCGGGCGTCCGGCCTGCATCTGGCGGCCGAAGGGACGCGTCAGGCCGAGGAGGCGGCGACCCGGCTGTCCCGATTGCGGAAAGTTCAGGCGGTCTACTCCTCTCCGCTGGAGCGCGCCTTGGAGACGGCCAGCCCGATAGCGGCCGCTCTCGGGACGGAGGTACGGACAGAGGAGGACCTGAACGAGTGCGACTTCGGCGAGTGGACCGGCGGAGAGCTGAAGAAGTTGGCGGAGCTCGACAGCTGGCGCACGGTGCAGCAGTGGCCGAGCGGGTGGCGATTTCCCGGAGGTGAGTCGTTCGCCGAGATGCAGTCCCGCATCGTCGCCTGCGTCGGACGATTGGCCGACCGGCACAGGGGGGCTGCCTTCGTGGCAGTGTCCCACGCGGACCCGATCAAGGCCGCCACGGCTCACGCCCTCGGGCTTCACCTGGATCTTTTCCAGAGGTTGGTGATAGCGCCCGCGTCGGTGACAGCCATATCGCTGTCGGCGAGCGGA
>JAJYPS010000128.1 GCA_021795215.1 Actinomycetes bacterium | reverse complement strand
TTCCGATCCGGAACCACGTGTCGCACGACACGGCGAGATTAAGCGCTCCGCCCGAGCCACGCAGACGCGGGAACGGTCTTTCCGGCCTTGCGACGCCCCAGTTGGAGCAGGGGTGACGGGCGCAGGCGGCACCACGCCGGGCAAGGGGGGCACCGGCGATCTCCCGGTTGCAGCGTCCCACGATGGACGTACGCCGAGCGGTCCTCCGGGTGGAAAGAAAAATGATTGGTGGAACGTGTTGTAGGGAACAAAGCTGAGTGCTAAGATGTCAACTAGCGTGAGTGGTAGAGAGGTCGCCAAGATGAGCGCCCTCGGAAGGAGGTTCGAGATGCTTCTACGATTCGACCCGTTCAGGGAGATCGACAGGCTGACAAACGGGGTCGGGACCCGGGTCTGGCAGTCAGGTGTCCCCATGGACGCCTACCGACAGGGTGACGAGTTCCACGTCGAGATGGACCTGCCGGGTGTCCACCCGGACGCCATCGACTTGACGGTCGAGAAGAACGTGCTGACCGTGAAGGCGGAACGGAGGTGGGTACCGGCCGAAGGGGTCGAGGTGGTGGTGAACGAGCGGCCTCAGGGCGAGTTGGTGCGCAGGCTGTTCTTGGGAGAGAGCCTCGACACCGAGCGCATCCAGGCCGACTACGAGGCCGGGGTGCTCCGGTTGACGATCCCGGTGGCGGAACGCTCCAAGGCGCGTCGGGTGGAGGTCAACACCGGAGGGTCCACGCCGAGTGGCGTCGCGATCGACACGGGCAGCAGCGAGGTACCGTCGAGCCAGCAGGCCCGGGTGCACAGCGCGGCCTGAGCAGCAGTCCGGCGCAGCAAAGGACCCGGTCAGGACGCCTGAGCAGTACGTCGACCCGGTTCTGCCGTGAAGCGAGTGACACGAGTTGGAGCCGGGGTCTGTCGAGGACCCCGGCTCCTGTTCGCTCCCGTGTCGAGCAGGTTCCCGATCGAAGTCGATGCCTATGGGCGACGCCTATGATGACCGGCCCCTATGGGAGCCAGCAGAACCGGCGGGAGTCAGCGGGATCGTGTGCGCTCCCGCCGCTCCGTGATGTCCGAACCTACGATCTGTCGTCGGGCTCACGAATGTCGACCCTGCTGCGTTGACAAGAGTTGTCCCTGCGGCCTTTCGACGAGATAGTGGCAGAGCATGGACCGGTGGTGCTGCGGATATGCCAGCTGATGCTGGGGCCCCACGAGGCAGCCGACGCGTGGTCGGACACCTTCCTCGCCGCGCTTGCGGCATACCCGCGTGACCGAAGACGACAGCTGGTTGACCGAGATGCTGCACGGTGCCACCCGTGGCCATACGGCCGGCACGACCTCTGCGCTGCGTGCGCTCCTGGCGGAGCGGGCGAAGGAGGAAGGTCTGCTCGACGTCGCCTACCGCACGCTGGACAGCCCGTTCGGTGAGCTGCTGGTGGCCGCCACGCCTGCGGGACTGGTGCGGATCGCCTACTCCCGCCAGGACCATCAGCGGGTGCTTCAAGACTTGGCGGAACGGGTCAGCCCCAGAGTCCTGTACGCCCCTCCGCCGCTGGACCCCGCCGCCCGGCAGCTGGAGGAGTTCTTCGCCGGGCGGCGGACGACATTCGGCCTTCAGCTGGACTTCCGCCTTGCCCGTGGCTTCCGGTACACCGTCCTGCGGCAACTCCAGCGAATCGGTTACGGGGACACCGCGTCGTACGCGGAGATAGCGGCACACGCCGGCAGCCCCAAGGCAGTGCGAGCCGTGGGAACGGCCTGTGCCACGAACCCGCTGCCGCTGGTGGTTCCCTGCCACCGGGTCGTCCGGAGCGACGGCACCATCGGGAACTACGCCGGAGGCAGCGAAACCAAGAGATCTCTGCTGGACTTGGAGCGGCGGCAGTCGGGCTCGGAGCGGCGGCGGTCGGGTCAGCGACGCTGAGACGCTCCTGGGGGCGGGGCAACAACCTCCCGCGAAGCCCGTGGGGAAGCCGAGAACCGGCCTGGCCGTGGCCCGACTCGGCCTAACCCCCCAAGGACTCCAAGCAGAAGGCATCCTGAGCGTTGGCCAGAAGTACCGGTCGCAGTTCGTCCGCCGGCACCGAACGGACTTCGCACAGCATGTCGGCCACGGCGACCACCAACGCCGGCTCGTTCGGCCTGCCTCGATGGGGGACCGGGGCGAGAAACGGCGAGTCTGTCTCTACGAGCAGACGCTCGGCGGGACAGATGGCGGCGGCGTCTCGCACGTACCCCGCCGATCGGAACGTCACGATCCCGCTGAAGGACAGCCAAGCTCCCAGGTCCAGGCACCGGCGAGCTTCGTCCGGCCCTCCGGTGAAGCAGTGGAACACGATCCTCTCCGGCAGACGCTGCTGGCGCAGCAGCGAGAACGTGTCTTCCCACGCCTCCCGGGTGTGGATGACGAGCGTCAGGTCGTGCTCGGCCGCCATTGCGATCTGGGCGCCGAACACCTCCCGTTGAACGTCACGGGGGGAGTTGTCGTAGTGGTAGTCCAGCCCGCACTCCCCCACGGCGACCAGCTTTTCGTCGTGCGCATAGCGACTGACCAGCTCTCCCAACGCCTCTATGCCGCCTTCGGTACCCGCATCGTGGGGGTGCAGGCCGGCCGTCGCCCACACCCCCTCGAAGCGACCGGCCATCTCGACGGCCGCCACAGAGCGATCTACGTCCGCTCCGACACAGATCAGGCCGACTACGCCGGCCGCCCTGGCACTCGCGTAAGCCTCCTCCGGCTCGTCCAGATCCTGGAGGTGGCAGTGGGTGTCGATGAGCCCACAAACCGACGGGTTCATGGCCGAGACTCCGCCCAGATCAGGAGGACCGCCTGGGGAACAATGCAGAGCCCTTCTCCACCGCCGCCCCTGCCGTGTAGGCGCCCCACTCGAGGGCCTCCGGGGCTCGCTGATCCGACAGACGCTCTCGCATTCCGATTCGTCTCCACAACTCCGCGCAGGCGGTCGGCATCGCCGGCGAGACCAGGATGGCGACGAGCCTCAGCACCTCCAGGGCGTCTCCCAGGATGCCGTCGACCGCTGCCCCTGGCTCCATCTTCCACGGTTCGGTAGCCTCCAGCTCCGCGTTCGCCTCCCGGATCAGACGCCAGGCCAGCTCCAACGCGTCCTGCGGAGCGAAGTCGGCCCATGCGCTCGCCGACGCCGATGCCAGAGACGTCGCCGCCTGCGCCAACTTGGAGTCCGGGCGGGGAGCCGGCCCGACTCCACCGCACTTCCGGTCCACCACGGTCGCCACCCTGGAAGCCAGGTTGCCGAAGTTGTTCGCCAGATCGGCGTTGTAGCGGCCCACCATCCCTTCGTACGAGAAGTCCCCGTCCGAGCCGAGCGTGACGTCCCGCAGCAGGTGGTAGCGGACGGCATCCGCGCCGAAGTCCGCCGCCAGCTCCACCGGGTCGATCTGGTTCAGCTTGGTCTTCGACATCTTCTCGCCGCCCACCAGCAGCCACCCGTGCACGACGATCCGGTGAGGTGGTTCCAGCCCGGCTGCCATGCACATCGCCGGCCACCAGACACAGTGGAAGCGGATTATGTCCTTGCCGATCAAGTGATGGACGGCCGGCCACCACTGCCCGAACCGTTCCTGGTCCGTTCCGTAACCGATCGCGGTGGCGTAGTTGATCAGCGCGTCGTACCACACATAGAACACGTGGCCCGGGTCCCAGGGCACAGGAACACCCCACTGGACCGCCTTCCGTGTGATCGAGATGTCCCGTAGTCCCGATCGTATGAAACCGAGGGCCTCGTTGCGCTTCGTCAGCGGGCGTACGAACTCCGGGTTGGCCTCGTAGTAGTCGATCAGCTTCTGCTCGAACAGAGACAGCTTGAAGAAGTAGTTCTCCTCACTCATCCATTCCAGCGGCTTGCCATGGATGGGACAGTTGCCGCCGACCGCTTCGCCTTCTGTGAAGTAGTCCTCGCAGGACACGCAGTAGAGGCCTTCGTAGGAGCCCTTCTCTATGTACCCGTTGTCGTTGACGGCACTCAGGAACGCCTGCACGGCCGAGTGGTGTCGTGGCTCCGTGGTCCGGATGAAGTCGTCGTTCGAGATGCCCAGCTCGCTCCAGGCCCGCACGAACCGGCTGGCGGTCCGATCCGCCATCTCCTGCGGCGACAGGCCCGCGGCCGCAGAAGCCCTGTCGATCTTCTGACCGTGCTCGTCCGTGCCGGTCAGGAAGAACACGTCGTCGCCTGCAATCCGTCGCCAACGAGCCAGCGCGTCGGCCACCACGGTCGTGTATGCAGTGCCGAGGTGCGGTGCGTCGTTCACGTAGTAGATCGGAGTGGTCTGGTAGTAGCGGGACATGGTCGGCGCCAGCTTATGCCGGCACGTCGACGCCGAGCCGGTCGGAGCCGGTCAGCCCTTGATCTCCAGCTGGTCTCCGCGCCGCAGGCTCCAGCGCCCGAACGCGCCCGCCGGGGCAGCCACGACGCAGGTAGCTCGCAGCCTCGGGCGCCCCACGCGCCACGGTGCCATGCACGCGACGTCTATCACCACCATCGACGCATCGCAGTAGGCCACATCGACGGCGTAACCGATACCAACCGTGTGGGTCCACCGGCATGGCCTGAGCACCAGGCCGCCCACCATCCGCCGTCTTCCGACCAGCCCCGTCAAACGTCCCGGCAGGCTTCGGGCCACGTCCACAGTCGCCAACACCTCCCCGTCGCGTAGCAGCCAGGCCACGGGATCAGACGTTGAAGCGGATCTCTAATACGTCGCCGTCGGCCACCTGGTAGTCCTTGCCCTCGATCCTGAGCCGGCCGGACGCCTTGGCGGCCGACCACGACCCGGCCGACAGCAGCTCGTCCCAAGGGATCACCTCGGCCCGTATGAACCCCCTCTGCAGGTCCGAGTGGATCACGCCCGCGCACTCAGGAGCCCTGGCACCGGAGCGGTAGGTCCACGCCCGCGACTCCTTGTCTCCCGTCGTGAAGAACGTACGCCGACCCAGCACGTCAAAGGCGGCCCTGGCCAGCCGCGCTAGGGCACCTTCCCCCAGTCCCAGCCCCTGGAGCAGCTCGGAACGCTCCCCCGGATCGAGCTGCGCCGCTTCCGCCTCCAGTTGCACGCACAGGCCCAGCGCCTCGGCGGACCCACCCAGCACCTCGCCCACTTCCGCCACCAACTTCCCCTCCGATCCGGCGGCACCCTCCCCGGCCTGCTCCTCGGACAAGTTGACGACCGCCAGCACGGGCTTGTTGGTCAGAAGAAACGCCGACTTGAGAGCCACACGCTGCTCCTCGCTCAGTCCGGAACGGTAGATCGGCACACCGTCGCCCAACGGAGCGAGTGCGGCGTCCAACGCTTCCACCTCCTTCGCCGCCGTCGCATCACCGCTCCTCGCCGCCTTGCGACGGCGCTGCAGCAACCCTTCCACGCTGGCAAGGTCGGCCAGTGTCAGCTCCAGCTCCAGCTCCCCCAGCGATTCCAGCGGGTCGGACTGACCGGGCACCTCCTCGTCGTCGAACGCCCGGAGCACCAGGCACAGGGCATCCACCTCTC
>JAJYPS010000039.1 GCA_021795215.1 Actinomycetes bacterium | reverse complement strand
CCCCACCAGGACTACCAGGGTGGAACGAGGAGCGCCAGTCCTCTCACATCACCCCAGGCCACGAAGCACTTCCTCTGACTTTGAGGTGGCCCTGCCGTTAGTGTGACGGCGATTCAGGGGCGTGCTATGAGTGTCGGCGACGGGATTGGCGGACCGGGCGATACCCGGAAGTCGGGCTGCTTCTGGCTCGTGATACAGGGCCGGGGCGCTGCGGCATGAGGGCGGCAGCAGCGGGGCGGCAGCAGCGGTGACGTTCGGGTGGTTCGCCCGTGAGCCAGGGGAGGGCCGTCTGGGGGATGTCCGTCCGCGGGCGGGCTCCGCTTAGTGGGGTTCCGTTCCGAGCTTCTGGAACGACAGCGTGTCGCCTTTGGCAAGTCCCCATGCCGAGAAGCTGCCGCCCTTCGCTTCCACCACGAAGGTGCTGGCCAAGCGGGGCCGTCCCACGCGCCAAGTTCTCATGGTGACCACCGACAGGATACGCCCGTCCCGGTCACAGAAGGCGACGTCGATGGGGAAGTTCATGCCGAGGGTGTGGACCGACTTGGCCGGCCGCAGTACCAGCACTCCTTCGACGGACCGCCTTCCCAGCAGTCCCCGGCTTCGCGCCCGCAGCGAGGTTGCCACCTCGGCCTCGGCGACCGGCTCCCCACGCGCAGTCATCCACCACACCTTGCCGGCAGCGTAACGCAGCCGCTTCGGGGCGGCAGACCGACCAGCAGCGGTTGGCCTGTCGCTTGTGGAGGCAGCTGTGTTGATCGGCGGGAGAGCGACATGGGCAATGGTAACGGGAGGGAGTCAACCGAGTATGGCTCCTTGGGGACTGCTCCTACCGCGGCCCGAGGGCAGCGATCAAGATCCGCTCTACATCCGCAGGTTCTACGCCGCAGGTTCTACGCCGCAGGTTGGACCGGCCACGGGCCGATCGGGTCGAGAGGGATCGCTGATCGCTCGACTCGCGTGCAACTGGTAACCTGATGTGCAACTGTTGCGACGTGGGAAGCGACGGCAGGCAGGCATCCGGCGGAGACTTCTTCGCAGCGCCTTCGGTGCCGGTCGCATACAGGCAGTATCTTGAGCCGGTCGTGTTCGAGCCGTGGGCCGAGCGCCTGGTCGAGCTGGTCGGCATATCGCCGGGCGACACGGTGTTGGACGTTGCTTCCGGCACCGGGACGGTCGCCCGGGCCGCCGCAAGACGGGCCGGAAGCGGCGGCCGCGTCATAGCGACGGACCTGAGCCAGGCCATGCTCGACCAGTTGCCGCGGGAGTCGACGTCATCGGGCTCTCCTGTGGTGGACTCTGCTGCCGCGCGCATCGAGACCCGGCAGTGCCCCGCGACGGAGCTGTCGGTCGACGACCGATCCGTCGACGTCGCTCTTTGTCAGCAGGGGCTTCCGTTCGTGCCCGACAAGAAGGCGGCCGCCGCCGAGATGAGACGGGTGCTGCGTCCTGGCGGCCGACTGGGTGTCGCCGTCTGGCTGTCCACGCCCCGGCTGGAGCCGTTCATCCACTACGGCGACGCTCTCGCAGCACACGGAGTGCCCGAACCGTTCCCCGGTGCCTACGACTCGACGCCCCTCACGATGACCGAGGACGAGATGAGAGAGGTGCTCGCATCCGGCGGTTTCACCGGCGTCCAGATAACCACCGACAGCTTGGAAGTCGACTGGCCGGAAGCGGACTGGGCAGCCGCTGCAATGGCGGGAACGCCCTACGGACCGGTGGTCGCCTCATTGGACCCAGCCCTTCGTGGGGAGGTCGTCGACGACGTGCGGGCCAGGATGGCCAGTGCCGACGGCTCGGCAGCCAGGCACCGCACCACTTCGCTCCTGGCCGTCGCCCGGGTCGTCTGAGTCGCCGACCGGCCACGCACAGGCGCCTCCACCGATCGGTGGAGGCAGGGATCGGTGTCGAGACGGTTGTGGCAGCTTCGAGCGTCCCCGACACTGGAACCGTGACGAACTGCGTGATCGACGTATCCGGACTGACGAAGCGCTACGGGACGCTCTGGGCGCTCTCGGGAGTCGACCTGAAGGTCCAGGCTGGCGAGTGCATCGCCCTGCTCGGTCCCAACGGCGCGGGCAAGACCACCACCGTGGAGATCCTGGAGGGTTACCGCCGAGCGACGGCCGGATCGGTTGCGGTGCTGGGAGAGGACCCCAACAGGGCCGGCCCTGACTGGCGGTCCCGGATCGGGATAGTGCTCCAGGACGCGACCGACCAGGGGCAGCTGACGGTGACGGAGGTCGTCAGGCACTTCGCCACCTACTACCCGAACCGCAGGGAGCCCGACGAGGTGATCGAGGCGGTGGGTCTGTCCGGAAAGCGAAGATCCAGGGTCGCGTCACTGTCTGGCGGCCAGCGGCGGCGGCTGGACGTCGCTCTGGGCATAATCGGCCGGCCGGAACTGCTTTTCCTGGACGAGCCCACCACCGGGTTCGATCCCGAGGCACGCCGGCAGTTCTGGGACCTGGCTGCAGGATTGCGGCGGGACGGCACGACCGTCGTGCTCACCACGCACTATCTGGACGAGGCGGAGCACCTGGCGGACAGAGTGGCAGTCGTCGCGGGCGGCTGCCTCGTAGCGGACGACACGCCTGCCGGTCTCCGGCAAGGGCCGACGACCGTCACCTGGCGGGACCGCCAAGGGAAGGTCTGCCGCAGCGAGACCACCGCGCCGACTCGCCTCGTGTCCGAGCTGGCCGCCACCTTCGGCGGGGAGGTTCCGGAACTGGCCGTGCAGCGCCCGACGCTGGAGAGCGCCTATCTGCGGCTGCTGGCAGCCCACGGCGGAGCTGCGAAGGACGTGGCAGCATGACCGGGCCGACGCCTCCGTCACTGCTTTCACCGTCCTCTCCGGGCGCTCATCCGGCTTCCTCGGATTCCTCCCTGTCCGGCAGCACCATTCGCCGCACTCTGGAGCTCGGGTTCCGCCGGGTGCGCATAGAGCTCCTCGCACTCGTCCGCAATCCGCTGGCGGTGGTGTTCACCCTCGCCTTCCCACTCGTGATGCTCGGCATCTTCGGGTCGGTGTTCTCCGGCGCAGTGGCTCCGGGCGTCAGCTTCACGGAGTACTTCACGGCCGGCATGATCGCGTCCGGAGCGTTCTACGCCGGCTTCCAGAACCTCGGTATCGCCGTCCCCCTCGAGCGCGACAACGGCAGTCTGAAGCGCCTGCGGGGGACTCCCATGCCCCCGGCCGCCTACTTCGTAGGCAAGACCGGCATGGTCCTCGTCGTGTACATGGCCCAGGTGGCGATACTGATCGGTCTGGGATCGGCACTGTTCGGCCTGCATCCGCCAGCCTCGTTGGGGCGCTGGGTGACCTTCGCGTGGGTCAGTCTGCTCGGTCTGGCCGCCTGCAGCCTGTCCGGTCTCGCTCTCTCCGGCCTGATCCGGCGCAGCGAGGCGGCAGCTGCGATCGTCTCGCCCATAGTGGTCGTGCTGCAGTTCGTGTCCGGCGTCTACTTCCAGTACAACTTGCTGCCGGGATGGATGCGCTCGGTCGGCTCGTTCTTCCCGCTTCGCTGGCTGGCTCTCGGGATGCGCAGCGTGTTCCTTCCCGCCGGCTTCGCGCGCCTGGAACCGGGGGGAGGCGGATGGCAACACGGCACCACCGCCCTGGTCCTGCTGGGATGGGCCGTCGCTGCCCTTGCCGTGGCGTCGTGGCGGTTCCGATGGTTCAGGGAGCAGAGGTCATAGTTGCACCGGTCTGGCGAGGAGAGCCCGTCCACTCGCCACCTCGATATCCAAGGCGGTGACTGTGCCACCATTGAGCTCGATGGCGGTAGCCACGGAACGCGACTTCTACGAGAACACCAGATGGGCGTGGCACGCGCTGTTCGCCGTCGTGGTGGCGCTCTCGGGAGCGTTCCTCGTCGCCGACGACGCCACGGCGTGGATAGCCCTGCTCGCCGTGCTGGTCGGTGCGTATGTGGCCGCGTTCGCCCGCATCGTCCAGAACTGTGCCACGGAGGCCCGTGGCGAGCGGTCGAGCCGCATGGTCGCCCTCGCCTACCTCGCCGTGGCGTACGGGGTGGTAGCTGTCCTGGCGTGGGTCGACCCCAGCACGCTCGTACTGCTGTTCATACTGTTCCCCCAGACGTTCCTCGCCTTGGAGCTGACCGGAGCGGTGATCGCCTCGGTCCTGCTCAACGCTCTGTACACGCTCGTCCTTCTGACTCGTTCGGGATGGAGCGCACAAGCGTTGCGAACCGAGGGACTGGGCGGAGTGATGACGACCGTGTTCGCCGTCGCGATGGGGGCGTTCATCAGCGGCCTGGTCCGTCAAGGCGAGCAGAGGAGAAAGCTGATCGCCGAGCTGACCGCCGCCAGAACCGAGCGGGACGAGGCTCGTTGGGCGGCCGATGTCGCCGCTGAGAGAGCCCGCTTGGGCCGGGAGGTGCACGACACCCTCGCGCAGGAGTTCATGAGCGTCGTCATGCTGGCTCAGGCGGCCAGGGCCGCACTCTCGGCGGGTGACGCCGGTTCGGCGGAGCGGCGATTGGAACAGATAGATTCCTCCGCCCGGGGGGGACTGGCGGAGGCTCGCGCCCTCGTGGCCACGATGCAGCCCACAGCCCTCGACGGCCAGACGCTGGACCACGCCCTGGAGCGGCTCGTTGCCCGCTTCCAGGCGGAGACGGGCG
This sequence comes from Actinomycetes bacterium, assembly GCA_021795215.1. Taxonomy (GTDB): domain Bacteria; phylum Actinomycetota; class Acidimicrobiia; order Acidimicrobiales; family JAKAOS01; genus JAJYPS01. Next base: position 18,831 of record JAJYPS010000039.1, on the reverse strand, counting down.
TGAGGAGCAGCTTTTGCGCCGAACGCACGGCGGCCGTTGCTCATTCACCCAACGAGGACGTCGTGCTGCTCCGCTCCACGCAGGAGGCCCTCGCGAACGTTCGCCGCCACGCCGGTGCGACGGAAGTGGAGATTCGTCTCCTTTGGGGGGACAAGAGCGCCACCCTGACGGTGGCCGACAACGGCCGCGGCTTCGACCCTGCCGTGCCGAGCGGTGGTTACGGCCTTGCCGGCATGAGAGCCCGAGCGGCGGAAGTGGGCGGAAGCGTCGAAGTCGACTCCACACCACGCGGGACGACAGTACGGGTCCATGTCGGAGGAGGCGTCTCGGGCCGAAGTGGTGTCGGTGTCGAACAGACCGAACCGAGGAGCGCATGAGGTGATCCGGGTCCTGGTCGCGGACGACCACCCGGTGGTTCGTTCGGGGCTGGTCGGGCTGTTGGGAATGGACGGCGACATGCACGTCGTGGGGGAAGCAGCCGACGGAGCAGAAGCGGTTCGCCTGGCTTCCGAGCTTGCCCCTGACGTGGTGCTCATGGACCTGCGTATGCCGGTGATGGACGGTGTAGAGGCGACATCTCGGCTGGCGGGGCATGCACCGCGGCCGTTCGTCCTTGTCCTCACCACGTACGATACCGACGCGGACATCGTGCGGGCCGTCGAGGCCGGCGCTGCTGGATATCTGCTGAAGGACACGCCGCGGGCCGAGCTCGTCGAGGGCGTGCGCCGTGCCTCCCGTGGCGAGACGGTCCTGTCCCCGCCCGTAGCGGCCCGCCTGCTGCACCGGGTCCGGATGCCGGGCAGCGAATTGACCCCCAGGGAGCTGGACGTGTTGACGGAGGTGGCGGTAGGGCTGTCCAACGCGGAGATAGGCGCCAAGCTGTTCGTCGGCGAGGCTACCGTCAAGACGCACCTGCTGCACGTGTTCGCCAAGCTCGGCGTGAACGACCGCACGGCTGCGGTGACGGTGGCCATCCAGCGGGGGCTACTTCGAGCCGCGCCGAGATAGGTATGGACCCTCAGCAGCCGCTGCCACCTTCGCCACGCTGGTGTTTGGCTCCGAGACGCTCGCGCCTTACTGGGTCCAGGTGTGCAGCATCTCCCGTACCTTCTGCGCTGTCGGCAGCTCCGTTGCCGCCGCCGCCAGGCGTTCTGCCGTAGACGTGTCGGTCCGCCTGACCGCCTCCCGAACGGCCGCCACCGCGGCCGGCGCGACCGACAGTTCGTCGATACCGAGGCCGACCAGCACTGGGACCGCATCCGGGTCGGCCGCCAGCTCCCCACACACCGCCACAGGAAGCCCGGCTGCCCGAGCGTCTCTGGCGACTCGCGCCACCAGAGTCAGCACCGAAGGCGCCATCCCGTCCGCCAGTCTCGCCACGGCTGGGTTCTGGCGGTCTGCAGCCATGACGTACTGGCAGAGGTCGTTCGTGCCGACCGAAAAGAAGGCAGCCCGTCCGACCAGTGTCTCGATCGCCAGCGCAGCGGCCGGCACCTCCACCATGATGCCCAGCTCCGCCCGACCCTGTCCGCCTGCCTCTTCCCAGATCCGGTAGGCGGTCGCCAGCTCCTCGGCAGTGGTGACCATCGGCAGGAGCACTCGGACGGGACGCTCGCCCCCCAGCCGAGCGAGTGCCCGCAACTGTGTCGCCAGTACGTCGGGGCGTGCCAGGCCGAGACGAAGCCCTCGCTGCCCGAGAGCCGGATTGGGCTCCGGACCCATCGGGAGCCACGGCAGCTGCTTGTCGGCGCCAGCGTCGAACGTCCGGACCGTCATCGGGCGGCCACCGATCGCCTCGCCCAGTTTGCGCAGCAGCTCCAGCTGCTCGTCCTCACCTGGCAAGTGATCCCATCCGGCGAACAGCAGCTCCGTCCGGACCAGACGGATCCCCTCTTCACCCACCTCCGCCGCCCAGGTCGCCTCCGCCTCCGACGACACGTTCGCCAGGATCGCCACCTCGCGTCCATCCCGAGTCGTCGTCCGCTGGTCGGGCCGTTCGCCGGAGCAGGTTGGGATTGCAGCCAGTCTCCGTCGCGACGGTGGCACCTGGTAGGAAGCCAGCCGGTCGGCCGGCGGCTCTACTTCCAGCGTCCCTTCGTCCCCGTTCACGCCCACCAGCGTCCCTTCGGGGATCTCCTCCACCGTCCCGGGCAGGCCGACCACGGCAGGGACTCCCAGGGAACGGGCCATCACTGCCGTGTGGTCGGCAGCGCCGCCCCCCACCACAGCCAGCGCCGTCAGGTTCGCCCTATCCAGCCGGGCGAACGTTGCCGGGTCCAGCGGGCCGCAGACCAGCACTCCAGCGCTCCCCGGCGGGACCGTCCGACGGGGGCTGGTCCCGTCCAGGTGCGCCAGCACCAGGCCCGACAGTGCCGCCAGGTCCGATGCCCGGGCCGCCAGGTGCTCGTCGCCGGTCGCCTCCCACCCGCCGGCCGCCTCTGCGACGGCCTGCTCCCAGGCTTCTGCAGCGTCCCCGCCTTCCTCCACGGTCCGGCGGGCTGCCTCCGTCAGCACTTCGTCGTCCAGCAGCAGCCGCTGTACTTCCACAAGGTCGGCCGCGTCGAGGAGGCCTTCTCGCTCCATCGTCCGCTGCCGTGTGGCCAGTTCCTCTCCCGCCGAGCGAATTGCGGCTTCCAGCTGCGTCCATCCGACCCGACCGCGCCCTCCCTCCCTCCCAGGATCGCTGCTCGCTCGACCAAGCTTCACCACCGGACCGAGTGCCGTTCCCGGCGACGCCGGTAGGCCCCTGGTAAGTCCCGGGCGCCCAGCAGTTTTCGCAGCTCCGACCATGCCCGCCGAGCCCGTCCAGCTTGCAGAGCCCGTGGAGCTTGCCCGGACCGTCGAGCCTGCCGAACCGGGGTGTCGCACGCCCGGCCCTTGATCGGCCGGACCAGCCGCCGGCTCTCCGAAGCGGTCGGCTATCACTCGGCCGACACCCTGCAGCACTCGAGCCGTGTCCGGTCCGTGAGCCGTCACCGTGACGCGATCGCCTTGGCGGATGCCCAGTGCCACCAGGTGGCTCAAGCTCGATGCTCGAGCGGGACCGCTGCCGGTCGTCGCGTTCCTGACCTGGATTGCCGCGTCCAGTCCGCTCATGGCCCGAACCAGGGTCGCCGCCGGGCGGGCATGCAGGCCGTGGGCCAGCTCCATCTCGAACGTGATCGAAACGCCTTCCGTTGCGGTCTCCGCTTCGTCGCCGGGCCGGTCGGCTACGGATCGCCCGCGAATCGACGAACCTGGCTCTGGCCCTGGTCCGGGGTCGTCGTCAAAGCCGACGCCGCTCTTGCAGCGCAGACCGCTCTTGGAGCGCAGAGCCCCCTCCGCCTCGGCTGCCACTCTGGACAGGTCCTGGCCGGCCGAGGCTGCCACCGCAGCGGCGACCGCTCCTTCCACCAGCGGTCCGGCGGACACGATCGCCTCCTGCGGGCTCCAGCCCAACAGGTCCACTGCGGTCTCCGAGGCGATCACCGCGCCGCCCAGGTCCGCCAGCACCAGCACCCCACCAGGACCCTTCGCCCTGGACATGGCGGTCATCACCTCCGTGGCGTCGGTTCCCAACCGGCCACCCGCACCGCCCACCGGTTCCATCCGAAGTGACGGGTGGGACATCGCCCGGGCCACGTCGACCACACCCTGCGCCAGGGCAGGGGAGTGCGACACCACCACCAAGCCGACTGTCGGCTCCGCCGAGCGCCCCGTGTCAGGTGGCAGCGGCATCGCCACCCGCCGCTCGGGCGGCAGCTGCGACGAGCATGTGCGCCGACGTGGCACCGGGGTCCTGGTGGCCGGCGCTCCTCTCCCCCAGGTAGCTGGCCCTTCCCTTCCGCGCCACCATCGGCACGGTCGCCAGCATCCCGTCGTGTGCCGCTCCGGAAGCGGCGACGAGGGCGCTGGCCAGCGACTCGCCCTTCTCCAGCATCTGCTGCAGAGTGTCGACCGCCGGCAGCAGCGCGTCCAGCATCGTCTTGTCTCCTGCCACGGCCCGACCTCTCGCGCTGACCGAACCGACCCCGACCCTCAACGCCTGGCTCCACTCCCACGCCGTCACTGCCGAGTCCGAGTCGAGCGCCCCCGCCATCTTCAGGAACAGACTGCCGTAGAGCGGGCCCGCCGCTCCTCCGACCGTCGACAACAGCGTCATCCCTACCATCTGGAGCAGGCTCCCTACCGACGGCGAAGTCACCGACGGAGCGTCGGTAACTGGTGAATCGCTCGGGTCCGCCGACGGGGAACCAACTGCCACTGGAGTCTTCTCGTCGGAGCCCAGGGCCGTCTCGCCTTCGGATGCCAGGCGGCTCGTCACCGCTCGTAGCCCTGCGTCCAGGTTCACGCCGTGGTCGGCGTCGCCTATCGCGGCGTCCAGCTGCGTCAGCTCGTCACGCCGTCGGGCAACCTCCTCCGCGAACTCGTCCAGCCAACTCCGTACGAAAGACCCGTCCACCGCGTCCGGCCGGGACCCATGCCGCTCGAGTTCAACCATCCCGATCGTCCCAGCACAGGGCGGCCGTCCGGACCGGTTCATCCCACAGGGCCGTCAGCTCGTCGTCCAGCCGCAGCAGCGTCACCGAGCAGCCTGCCATCTCCAGCGACGTCATGTAGCTCCCCACCAGTCTCCGCTCCACCGTCACTCCCGTCGCCCCCAGGACCCGCACCAGGTCTCGGTAGAACACGTAGAGCTCCATCAACGGCGTGCCCCCGAGCGAGCTGACGAACGCCAGCACGCGGTCCCCGCCACCCAGCCCCAGGTCGTCCAGTATCGGCCTGGCGAGCAGCTCGGCCAGCTCCGCCGCAGGTGCCAGCGGACGACGCTCCCGCCCCGGCTCGCCGTGGATCCCCACCCCTAGTTCGATCTCTCCGTCGCCCAGCTCGAACAGCGGCCTCCCCACGGATGGCGGAGTGCACGAGGTCAGCGCGAGTCCCATCGATCCGCTGTTGTCGACCACCCGCCTCGCCACCGCGGCGACATCCTCCAGCGGCCGCCCCTGCTCCGCCGCCGCTCCTGCACACTTCTCCACCAGCACCGTCGCCCCCACGCCCCGCCGGCCGGCTGTGTACAGGCTGTCCCGTACGGCCACGTCGTCGTCCACCAGCACCGTCTCGGTCGAGATACCCGACTCCGAGGCCATCTCGGCCGCCATCTCGAAGTTCATCACGTCGCCCGTGTAGTTCTTCACCACCAAGAGCGTTCCGGCACCTCCGTCGACCGCTCTCACTGCGGCGAGGATCTGGTCCGGCGTAGGCGACGTGAACACCTGTCCCGGGCACGCCGCATCCAGCATGCCCTTGCCTACGAACCCTGCATGCATCGGCTCGTGCCCCGAACCCCCGCCGGACACCAGCGACACCTTTCCGGCAAGGGGGGCGTCCGCTCGCAGCACCATGTTCGGCTCGTACCGGACCGTCAACAGCTCGTCGTGCGCCGCGGCGAGGCCCTCCAGCGAGTCCCTAACCGCATCGTCCGGCTTGTCGAGCAGCTTCTTCAAGAGTCCTCCCACCCTCGGCGAAGTCAGGGTCAGATTCTACGCAGCAGCACCCGGACGAGCCCCGACTGTCGGCTCAGTTTCGGTGCCCGGATGGCCAGTTGCGACAGCGGCCGAGGCGCTGGGCCGGCTCCAGCCGCAGTCCTATCAGCCTACGTTGACCAGGCCGAGAGTCCGATTTACCGCGTCCTTCCATCCGGCATAGCCCGCTTGCCGACCGCTCTCGTCCGAGGACGGCTCCCACCGGTTCTCCTCCTGCCAGTTGGCTCGCAGCTCTTTATCGTCCTTCCAGAAGCTCACTGCGAGGCCTGCGGCATAAGCGGCGCCGAGAGCGGTGGTCTCCGCCACGACCGGCTTCGACACGGAAACCCCGAGGATGTCTGCCTGGGTCTGCATGCACAGCCGATTGGCAGTGATCCCTCCGTCCACCTTCAGCGATTCGAGACGTACGCCGGAGTCCTTCTCCATAGCCACTACGACATCGCGGGATTGGTAGCAGATCGCTTCCAATGTTGCGCGTGCTATGTGCGCCTTGTCGTGGTACCGGGACAGACCCACGATCACCCCTCTCGCGTCCGATCGCCAGTACGGGGCGAACAGTCCCGAGAAGGCCGGAACGAAGTAGACCCCCTCGCTACCTTGCACGGTGAGCGCCAGTTCCTCGCTCTCCGCAGCACTGCCGATGATTCCCAGCTGGTCCCGGAGCCACTGCACAGCCGAGCCGGTCACTGCGATCGAACCCTCGAGCGCGTACACCGGATCGTCCTGGCCGATCTGGTAACAGACCGTCGTCAGGAGGCCGCTGTTCGAACGCACAAGTTCGGTGCCTGTGTTCAGCAACAGGAAGTTGCCCGTACCGTAAGTGTTCTTGGCTTCACCGGGTTCGAAGCACACCTGGCCTACCATCGCCGCCTGCTGGTCGCCGAGCGCGGCCGTGATCGGCACCGCACCTAGCGGACCGTCATTCGCTCCGTGCCCGTACCGACTGGCATGGGAAGAGGGCAGAATATCGGGCAACATCGCTGGAGGGACCGAAAACAACTCCAGAAGCTCGCGGTCCCACTCCAGGGTCTGCAGATCCATCAGCATGGTCCTGCTCGCATTGGTGACATCGGTCACGTGCGATCCTCCGCGGACACCTCCCGTGAGGTTCCACAGGAGCCACGTGTCGATCGTTCCGAACAGGGCGTCGCCGGCTTCGGCTGCCGGGCGCAGCCCGTCAACGTTCTCCAGCAACCACTGGAGCTTGCCCCCCGAGAAGTACGTAGCAGGTGGCAGGCCGGCCTTGCGACGTATCATCGCCCCCTTGCCATCCCGCTCCAGAGCGCTGGCGATCCGGTCGGTACGGGTGTCCTGCCACACGATCGCGTTGGCGTACGGACGGCCGGTCCGCCGGTCCCACACCAGGGTGGTCTCGCGCTGATTGGCAACCCCCACCGCCGCCAGGTCACCGCGAGTTACACCGCTCTTCGAGAGCGTCTCGTCGATCACCGATACGGTCCGCTCCCACACCTCTACCGGATCGTGTTCAACCCAGCCCGCCCTCGGAAGATACTGGGAATGCTCGACCTGATGTGACGCCACCACGGTGCCAGCATGGTCGAACACCATGAACCGGGTGCTGGTCGTTCCCTGGTCGATAGCACCTACGAACTCCGACATTGGAGAACTCCTTCCTTCCTGCTCCTGACGCCGCTGGCCATCAGCACCGATACTGGCCGGCAGGGACGTGCTCTGCATGCAATTCGAGCGTCCGTCCAAGCCTTCCAGGCCACAATTTGCAAACTCGCCCCAGCCACCGGCACCAGTGCTCATGCCGAGTGCCCATCCATTGGCTCGGCCTGCTCAGGGCGACCGCCGGCCTACCCCTTTGCGCTGCCCGTTCCCCTCGACTTGAGACCTTGCCTCCGGTGCCGTCACCTGAGTCAAGGCACGGCCCTCATCCGCTCCCCGGCTCGGACGCAAGGGAGCACCCTGCTCCGAGGCTGCGCCGGGGGGAGGCTCCGGTGTGCCGGAGCTGGCACGGGCATGAAGCACGTCACCGATGAACCAGTCGTACGCAACGACTCCGATCACGCCACCGATCAATGGCCCGATGATCGGAATCCACATGTAGTCCGTAAAGTGAAGTCCAGGTGTATGTAGCGTTCCTGGAACGGCCACACTTCCCCATCCCGCAAGCCATGCGAACAATCGGGGACCCAGATCTCTCGCGGGATTGATTGCGTATCCCGCGTTCGCCCCGAACGATAGGCCTATAGCTGCGACGATTAGGCCGACGATAAGTGGTGCGAGGTTCGACCCGGCAGCACTATTTCGTCTATCTATTACGGCTACTACGAACATGACTAGAAATGCGGTGCCCAGCACCTGGTCCAATAGTGGACCAGACCAGCTTCCGTGAAAATACGAGGCTGGGAAGGTTGCAAATATCGAGAAGCTTGCCAATGCCTTTCCAGAGCTGACGTGTACCCCAGCGGCTGCGTTGTAGGCAGCAATGGCGCCGTGATAATTCGCGAACACAACTGCTGCACCAGCAAAGCAGCCTGCAATCTGCGCGAGGATGTATGCTGGTACCTTCTTCCAAGGGAAGCTCCTACGAACGGCGAATGCAACGGTGACAGCAGGATTTATGTGTGCTCCACTGACGCCCCCAGCTACCCATACAGCGAAGGCGACAGCGAACGCCCAACCCCATACAATTATCATCCAGCTGCCGGAACTGGTGAAGATGGTGGTAGCTGAAGCAGTCCTGCCCGAACCCGGTAGCGCAGCTACGGCCATGGCCACCACGCCGTCACCGAACGAGATGAGTATGAGACATCCGATAAATTCCGCCAACAACTCTCCCGGAAGTCCCCGGATGCGGCGCAAGCCGCGTGCCGATCGCAGTGGTGTGATGTCGTCTGGAGACGACACTTCCGGCATTTCGAGGTCGGACGGTGTGGAACTCCCTGTATCTGTCATCGGACGACAACCTCTCCGCCGTAGGGCCCTACAGTTCTCAATACTGCAGGTTGCTCCGTGCAACTGGAACTGAGGCCACCTCCAAGACTGACTCGGCTATGGTCCACGCAGTTCTGCGCCCAGAGATGCGCCGTTTTGCATCCGAGGTACCTGTACACATCGACAAGTTGCACGACGATCCCCCCGTATGTGCGGACGCTACGGCCGTCTCGCTTCGAGACCCTGGAAGCGAGCGATCGCCGAATGGCATCCTAAAAATCATCTCTTCCCCGGGCAACGCCTGGCCGGCCAGTCCTTACCTGTACGGACGGCCAGTTGGATCTGCAGTGAGCTCTTACCGACACCAAGAGATCTGTGCAGTCGGATATCTTCGGATTGTGATCGAGCGGTTGCCGTCGGAGACGAGTGATCACACTGTGGTGCGTGGTTCTCGGGTGCTTGCGGCCTTGGATGCCATATCCAGTGCGCTCTGCGCTACAACGCAAGGACCGGCGCCCCTGCTGAGAGCGCTGGCCGAAGCGGGTGCCGCTTCCCTACCCGCGTCCTGGGTGGCGATCGCGTTCACTGAACCGGTGTTCTTGCACCAGGCCCCTCCAGTGGTCGTGAGACGGCCCGATGGAACCGTCGTGAACGACTGGACGGGAGTTCCTGCACGTATCGGGACTCTGGTGGCTCGGATCCTGGGGACGGCATGCCCAGTGGGTCAGTTCCGTCCGAAGCTCGTCGAAGTGTCCGATGTAGGGGGGCTTCCCCGCCTGCTCGGCGCGGCGATGTGCCACGAGGGCGAACCGGTTGGCGTCGTGGCAGTACAGATCGACCATGGTGAGGACTATGGCGACGTCGATCGGGCGATCTTGACGACGCTGGCGGACCACGGTGCGCTCGCACTCGAGAACGCTTTCAGCTTCCAGGAGCGCGAGCGCCTGCGCAGGGTCGCCGAGGTGGCCGGCCTCCAGGCCTTCGAACAAGCCCGCGCACTGGCTCGCAGGGACCGAGAGCTTCACCTGGCCCGTGAGAGCCTGGACCGCCTGCGCCAACGCCAGGCCGTCGACGCGGAGCGGCAGCGGATCGCGGCCGAGCTTCATGACAGCGTTGCGCAAAATCTGCTCGCGTCCGGAGTCACGCTGAGATGGTGCTGCCAGCAGATGAGCGCTGACGATCCGCTCAGGCCGAAGATCGACGAAGCGTGCCGGTTGGCGGGAGTCGCTCTCGAGGAAGTCCGGACCGCCATCTTTCACCTGTCTCCGATGGGCCCCAGCAGCTCCGGTCTGACCGAGGCGCTGGCATATCTGGCCGAGAGCGTGAGCCGCTCCGCCAGCATCCGGCCCACCACCCGCCTGGCGGCCGTAGGCCGCCTGCCGGTCGAAGTTGAGCGAGCCGTCTACTACATCGCCGAGGAATTGCTGTTCAACGTAGTAAAGCACGCCGGGGGCACGCGCTTCTGGCTCACTCTCGGCCGACCTGGCGGCTGGCTCCACTTGACCGTGAGCGACAATGGACGCGGCAACGCCCACGACTTGGCCAGCTTCTTCGACGAGAAGGCCAGCTTCTCGGAGGGCAAAGCCAGCTATCTCCGTCGAGGGGCGCGTCACGGACGGGGCAGCGGCACGGAGAGGACATTCGTCAGCCGTTCACCGGCAGACGCGGAAACCATCGCCCATCGGGGCCTGTCCCATGTCGCGTGGCGCGCTGCAAGCCTGGGGGGAGAGGTACTGGCTCGTGATCGTGCAGGAGGAGGCGTGAGGCTCCAGGTCCGCATCCCTCTAGGCCCAATTCATCAGGACTTTCATCCGGCAGCCGCAATGGCGGACGTGGAGCACGGGACGACGAATGGGATAGCGCCGTCCCGTCCCGAGTAAGGGGGGGAGCAGGGATGCTCAGGATGGTGTTGGTGGACGACCATGCGGTAGTCCGCTCGGGCCTGCGAGCACTACTTGAGTTGGAAAACGGGTGGCGGGTGGTGGGCGAGGCGTCGGGAAGCTCTGACGCCGTGGACGTGGTCGGCCGGTTCGAACCGGACGTGGCGCTCGTCGATCTCCAGTTGGACAGGGGCCGTCCCGGTGGACCGCCAGGTACGAGGCAAGGGGGCCTGGAACTGCTGAGCAGGCTCCGGGCGCTGCATCCGTCGCTCGGCCTAGTGGTTCTGACCACGTTTCTCGACAGCGAACTGCTCTTCGACGCCCTACGGCGAGGAGCGGACGGGTACGTGGTGAAAGAGGTAGACATCTCGGAGTTGGTACGGGTGGTCCGCTCAGTGGCAGCCGGTGAGACCGCTCTGGACTTGCGTTCCGCAGCCCTTGCCGCCCGGACCCTGACGCATGGCGGGGGGAAAGGAACCCCCGCTCAGCTGTCGGTGCGGGAGCGCGAGATCGCCGCTCTCGTGGCTCAGGGCATGACCAATCGCGAGATCGCCGTCAAGTCGTTCTGCTCGGAGAGCACCGTCAAGTTCCATCTTCGAAACGTGATGCAGAAGCTGGGAGTGCACACCCGATCTGCGGTAGCCGCCGAAACTGTGCGCTTGGGCTGATCGGCCTACCGCCCGACGGAACCTACCGCGCTACCGGCCCGCCTGGCTGAGCAGCTGCTGCACTATTACGGCTCCTATGCATGTCCTGCTTCTCCTGCCCGGACGTGATCAGCTCGTAGATGTCGTCCGATTTCTGACGGGCAGCGAAGGCGGAGGCATCGTCGGGTTCGCCTGACGCACTGTCCTCAGCCTCCACTTGCGCCAGGTAACAGTGCAGTTCCGCCGCACGCCGCTCGGTGTCCCATCCCAGTTCGTCGCCCATGAGCCGGACGACCCCCGCCGCCGACTCCGTACCATGGTCTGCCGTCTCGATCTTGAGGTGGGTCCGGCGTGCGAGGACGTCTTCCAGATGAAGGGCGCCTTCGTGGGTCACTGCGTAAACCACTTCGGCAGAGAGGTACGGCTCGCCACCTGCGAGCGGAGTGGCCAGTTCCGGTCTCGAACTCAAGAGACGGAGCAACTCTTGGGTCGCCGAACCGTATCGGGCCAGCACCCGGCGCATCTGCTCTTCGTCGAGGCCGCCTTGTCGCGCAAGAGCCGCGCAGCGATTGCGCTCCGCCTGGACACCTTCGGCCCCGAACAGGGGAGTGCTATTCGTGCACGAGGCCGGGAACGCACCGGTCGGATCGGCCGCGTCGACAGCGTCGCGGGCCATTATGCGGTAGGTGGTAAATTTTCCCCCTGCTACAGTGATCAATCCGGGAACCGGCTGCATCACAGCGTGGCGTCGGCTCAATTTGGCCGTCGAACCAGTGCCGGCGGCCACGAGAGGACGCAGCCCTACGTAGATGCCTGTGACGTCGGCGCGCTCCAACGGCGGCGAGAGCACACCATTCACGTGGTCCAGTAGGTAGTCGACGTCAGATGCCGAAGCCGCGGGGAGTGCCGGATCCAGGTCCCAATCGGTATCGGTAGTTCCGACGATCCAGTGACGGTCCCACGGTATGACGAAAAGGACGCTCTTCTCGGTACGGAGGATAAGCCCGGTCTCCGAGTTGATTCTGTCCCGCGGTACCACCAGATGGACGCCTTTAGACGCCCGCACGCCAAGTGTCATCCTTCCTCCGTCGCTCCGTTGGAGGCGGTCCGACAACACGCCTGTCGCGTTGACGGTCTGCCGCGCAGAGACCACGAACGTCCGGCCGGTCTCTCGATCCACTGCGGTGATCCCGACCACTCGGCCGCCTGCACGGACGAGGCCGGTCGCCTCGACACTCCGGGCCACCACTGCTCCGTGGAGGGCGGCCGTCCGCACCGCCGTAAGAACGAACCGAGCGTCGTCGGTCTGGGCATCGTGGTACTCGACTGCCCCGATGAGCGCATCCCTGCGGAAGCTGGGCACGCGCCGCAACGCTTGACGCCGCGTCAGCTGCCGGTGGCGGGGCAGTGGCTGTTTCGGGGCGAGCGTGTCGTACAGCACGAGGCCAGCCCCTACGTAGAGGCGCTCCCATATCCTGTGGCGCAGAGGATGGACGAACGAGACCGGTTTCACGAGATGAGGCGCAATACGGGTTAGGAGCAGGTGGCGCTCCGCAAGGGCTTCTCTCACCAACGCGAAATCCAACATTTCCAGATAGCGGAGACCTCCGTGGATAAGCTTGCTGGACCGGCTGGAGGTTCCTGCGGCGAAGTCCCTCGCCTCGATGAGAGCTACCTTCATTCCTCTCGAGGCCGCGTCGAGCGCCACTCCGGCTCCGGTTATCCCGCCGCCGATCACGAGCAGGTCGAAATCTTCCTCCATCAGGCGCGGAATGGCCTGAGAGCGCTGCTGGGGATCCAGAGTGGAGCTGCTCAGGGCAGGGCGGCTCACTGCGGCACCGGGGACCGGCTTGCTTTGGGGATCGGTCACGTTCGGGGAATTTTACGAACACTATCGGGACCTGCGCCCTGTCCATCCGGACAAAGTCGCTGGCTGTCCGGACTGCCTGCCCCCCAGGCTCCGCCTCCCCCGGGCTCCGCCTCCCCAGGCTCCGCTGGAGGGTGCTTGACATTCCTCTCTCGGGGCGAACACACTCTCGACCACGGCCGGGTGCGCACTGGTCGGATGCCGTGTTCGGATCGCCACTGGTAGGATTGGCGCCTGGCTGAAAGGGGTTCCGCATGCGGGTCTTGGTTCTCGGAGGAGATGGGTTCTGCGGTTGGCCCACCTCTCTCCATCTGTCCGAGCGTGGCCACGAAGTGGTCATCGTGGACAACCTCTCGCGGCGAAACATCGACAACGAGTTGGAGGTGTCTTCTCTTACGCCGATCTCGTCGATGTCGACCCGGCTTGCGGCCTGGAAAGAGGTCACCGGGCGTGACATCAAATGGGTTCGCCTCGACGTGGCGAAGGACTACGAGAAGCTTCTGGCGCTCCTGCGGGAGTTCGAGCCGGACGCAGTGGTCCACTTTGCCGAGCAGCGGGCCGCTCCATACTCGATGAAGAGCTCGTGGCACAAGTGCTACACGGTCAACAACAACCTTGGCGCGACGAACAACCTGCTGGCTGCCGTTGTGGAGACCGGTCAGGACATTCACGTCGTACATCTGGGCACGATGGGCGTGTATGGCTACGGCACCGCCGGGATGAAGATTCCCGAGGGATACCTGCGCATTCAGGTCGAGACCGAGGACGGGAAGACGATCGAGAAGGAGATCCTCTACCCGGCCGATCCCGGCAGCATCTACCACCTGACGAAGACGCAGGACCAGCTTTTGTTCGCCTATTACAACAAGAACGACAAGGTCCGAATTACCGACCTGCACCAGGGAATCGTCTGGGGAACGCAGGTGGAGCAGACCGCTCGTGACGACCGGCTGATCAACCGGTTCGACTACGACGGCGACTATGGCACGGTCCTGAACCGGTTCCTGATGCAGGCCGCCATCGGCCATCCACTGACGGTGCACGGTTCGGGCGGCCAGACCCGTGCGTTCATCCATATCCAGGACACGGTCCGTTGCATCGAGTTGGCCATCGTCAGCCCTCCGGAACGGGGTGAGCGGGTGCGGATTCTGAACCAGATGACCGAGACGCACCGAGTAGCGGACTTGGCGAAGCTGGTGTCCGGCCTGACCGGGGCTCCGGTGGAGCACGTCGACAACCCGCGCAACGAGGCGGCGGAGAACGAACTGTGGGTGGAGAACGGCAAGCTTCTCGGTCTCGGTCTGGAACCGATAACGCTGGGCGAGGGCCTGCTCCGAGAGGTGACCGACATCGCACAGAAGTACTCCTACCGCTGCGACCGGGACAAGATCCCGGCGAGGTCGATGTGGCGCAAGGCTCCCGAGCTGGCGGAGGCGGGCCCCTCGGGGCTCTGACCCGCCTGAGGAGACTCCTGCCGGATGTCGCTCCATGGTCCCCGAGCAGTCGTTGCCCGGCTATCGAGCAGGACGGCCCCCTGTCTAGGCAAGCCAGTCCGGGCCGTGGCTCATCGTCGGCGCCGCGGCAGCCTGCTGGCGGACCCGTCCCAGGCGATGTACCGCTTCTTGGAGGTCTCTGGACCGGAGGGTGAAGGGCAGCCGGATGAAACGATCCAGCGTGCCTCCCAGACCGAAGCGAGACCCGGGAGCGATCCTGACTCCGTGACGCGCGGCGATGATCGCCAAGTCGGTGCTGGACGTCAGGTCGGTGCGCACCCACATGCTCATGCCGCCTGAAGGCGCCGAGGCTTCCCAGGTCGGCAGCGTGGTGGCGAGAGCGGCCCTGACTCGGGCGCAGCGGGTCCGGAGCGTGCGCTGGCGCTCGCGCAGCACTTCCTGCGAGCTGTCCAGCAGCCGGGCGGCCAGCAGCTGGTCCAGCACCGGACTGGAGAGGTCCACCAGCCTCCTCTCCGCACCCAGCCTCCGTATGACGGGCGACGCCGCCCGAATCCAGCCCACCCTCACTCCACCCCAGTAGGCCTTGCTCATGGACCCCAGAGAGATGATCGTGCCCTCCTCGTCCAGTGCGGCGAACGGTTCGACCACACTGCCGTCGAAGGAAAGTTCGGAGAACGTCTCGTCGACCACCAGACGCGCCCTGGACCGGGATACCGCCGCCGCCACGACCAATCGCTGCTCCGGGGACATCAATGCGCCGGTCGGGTTCTGGAAGTCGGGCGACACGTGCACGGTCGAGGCACCGGCTCCCTTCAGTGCGTCGTCCAGTGCCTGCACGTCCCACCCCTCGGAGGTGACCGCCAAGGGAAGCAGGCGAGCACCGGCGGTCCGGAGGGCGTCGATCGTGTTCGGGTAGGCCGGGCTCTCCACCACCACCCGCTGTCCATAGCGGACGAATGCTCTGGCAACCAGCCACAGTGCGTGCTGCGCTCCGGCCGTGACCAGGATCTGGTCGGGGGTCGTCCGCAGCCCCCGCTCCGTGTAGCGAAGTGCCACCGCTTCTCTCAGCACCGACAGGCCGAGAGGGTCGTACCCGTGACCCGCTCCGTAGGGTGCCAGCTCCGACGCCGCAGCCGCCGCAGCGTCCGCCAGGACGGCCGGTGCGGGAAGCGCCGCAACGGTCAGGTCCAGCACACCTTGGTCCGGGCTGTCCAGCCACATCGATTCCGCACTCCGTCGCCAGCGATCGGGAAGGCGGACCCTGGTGCCGGACCCCTGCCTGCTCTCGGCGAAGCCGCCATCGCGCAGCAGTCCGTAGGCGGAAGCGACCGTGGTGCGACTGGCGCCCAGAGCGGTGGCCAGTTGCCGCTCGGGTGGAAGATAGGAGTGGGCCGGTATGCGCCCGTCTACGATCAGCGTTCGCAACTTGGCCGCCAGTGCGGAGTACCCGGGCTGGGTGCGCCGCTCCTGCGGCCTCCAGCCGCCCACCAGCTCGGCGATCTGGCGGGCGGACATGCGGGGGCCGTTGACGTTCACCATGCCATTATGTCTGCATTGGACTCCGCAACAGGAGCCACTTGCGACCAACGTGTTCTCGATGGCTCCAAGAAGGTCGCCGACGAGAGAGCGTGGCTACGGCACACGGATGGTGCGGGAGGCGCTGTCGGTATTTCGCTGTCCCGACCGCTGCGTTCGCCGGTTGGCGCAGCTGTATGCAGGTCTGCTCCTTTACGGAGTCAGCGACTCGCTGCTGGTGCTCTCCGGTCTGGGCGTCGATCCGTGGGATGTGCTGCACCAGGGGCTGTCCCGGCTCACCGGTGTGCCGATCGGCACGGTCGTCATCGTGGTCGGGGGCCTGGTCCTCCTGCTGTGGATCCCACTCCGCCAACGTCCCGGGGTCGGAACGCTGAGCAACGTAGTGCTGATCGGACTGGTCATGGACGCCGTGCTCGCCTTTGCGCCGGCTCCCACGACACAGCTGCAGCGATGGGGTGAGATGGGCGGCGGCGTGCTGCTGAACGGGTTGGCGACCGGTTCCTACATCGGGGCCGGTCTCGGGCCCGGTCCGCGGGACGGCCTGATGACGGCGATGGCGGCGCGAGGTCGGTCGATCCGGGTGGTGCGGACCTCGATCGAGGGAGCCGTCGTGCTCGGCGGCTGGCTGCTCGGCGGCACGGTCGGAGTCGGGACGTTGGCCTACGCGGCCCTGATCGGCCCGCTGGCCCATGTGTTCATACCGATGCTCCAGGTCGCCCCGGCAGAGCCGCATCCCGCCCCGGCAGAGGGAAGTCTCGCCCCGGCAGAGCCGCATCCCGCCCCGGCGGAGGGAAGTCCCGCCCCGGCGGAGCCGCATCCCGCCCCGGCGGAGGAAAGTCCCGCCCCGGCGGGGAGGAAAGTCCCGTTCGGGCGGAGAAAAGGGTCGCGCCGGCGGAGCCGTATCCCTGCCCGGCAGGACGGTAGGGAGAGGGAGCCCAGTAGGGAAGCGCCAGGAGGCGTCCAGTTCGGGTGGATCAAGCTCCTGCCCTTCGCTCCGCCGCGCTACCATCCGTAACCACACCGGTGTGGTTCGGACATCCGGCCGCCTGCGGCGAACGAAGGCGGAGAAGGCTTGCCCCAACGGGGCGGGGGAGGCGAAGGTAGGTCTGTGGGCGCGAATGCGGGAGGATCGTCGTTCTGTCATCTGCACACCCACACCGAGTTCTCGATGCTGGACGGTGCGGCAAGGATCAAGGACCTGGTCGCCGCGGCGGTGGAGGACGGCCAGCCCGCTCTGGGCATAACCGACCACGGCAACATGTACGGGGTGCTGGACTTCTACAAGGCGTGCCGGGACGCCGGCATCAACCCTGTGATCGGCACCGAGGCCTACATGGCTGCCGAGAGCCGCCACGAGCGCCCGCAGCGGCGGGGAAAGATGGACGACACCGGTGGCGAGGGTGCAGCGGGGGAGAAGCTGTACTACCACCTGACGCTGCTCGCGGAGAGCACCGCCGGTTACCGAAACATGATGAAGCTGTCCTCGGCAGCCTACCTGGAGGGCTACTACTACAAGCCCCGTCTGGACTGGGAGCTGCTCGAGCGGCACCACGAGGGCCTGATTGCGACCACCGGGTGCCTGGGGGGTGTGGTGCTGCAGTCGCTGCTGGCAGGTGACGAGCAGGGGGCCGAGAAGCTGGCCGGAAGGCTGCAGGACATCTTCGGGCGCGACAACCTGTTCGTGGAGCTGCAGGACCAGGGACTGGAGGCACAGAGGCAGACCAACCCGGCGCTGGTGCGCATCGCCGAGCGCATCGGAGCACCCTTGCTGGCGACCAACGACAGCCACTACGTGCGGCGGTCGGACTCGATCGCTCACGACGCCCTGCTGTGCGTGCAGACGGGAGCGACGATCTCGGACCCGAACCGGTTCAAGTTCGAGGGCCACGAGCACTACCTGAAGAGCTCCGCTGAGATGAGACAGCTGTTCTCGGAGCTTCCGTCGGCGTCGGACAACACCCTGTGGATCGCGGAACGGGCGCAGGTGGAGATCGAGCTGGGCAAGCCGAAGCTGCCCGAGTTCCCGGTACCCGAACGGTTCCAGGCGGGCAGCTACGAGCAGTCCTCGGCGGCTTACCTGCGCCACCTGACATACTCCGGGGCCGAGCAGCGCTACGGCACGCAGCTGCCCGAAGCGGTCACGGAGAGACTGGACTACGAGCTGTCGGTCATCGCGGACATGGGCTTCTCTGCCTACTTCCTGGTGGTGTGGGACCTGATCCGTTACGCCAGGGAGCGCCGGATCAGGGTCGGTCCCGGGCGCGGTTCAGCTGCAGGGTGCTGCGTGGCCTACTGCCTGCGCATCGTCGATCTGGACCCCATCCGCTACGACCTGCTGTTCGAGCGGTTCCTGAACCCGGGCCGCAAGCAGATGCCCGACATAGACATGGACTTCGACGAGCGCTACCGGTCGGAGATGATCCGCTACGCGGCAGAGCGTTACGGGTGGGACCACGTGGCTCAGATCGTGACGTTCTCGACCATCAAGGCCCGGGCTGCTGTGCGTGACGCGGCCCGGGTGCTGGGTTACCCCTACGCGGTCGGGGACAAGGCCGCCAAGGCGATGCCTCCCCTGGTGATGGGCCGGGACACTCCGCTGTGGGCGTGCCTCGACCGCCACGACGGGTACGAAGAGGGATGGAAGATGGCCGCCGAGCTGCGCCAGCTGTGCGAGACCGACCCTGACGTGGCGAAGGTGGTGGAGGTGGCACGGGGCCTGGAGGGCCTCCGGCGCCAGGACGGCATACACGCGGCCGCGGTGGTCATCACGCACGACCCGCTGACGGAGTACCTTCCGATCCAGCGCAAGCCGGAGCCGGGCGCTCTTGCGGAGCAGTGCCCGATCGTGACGCAGTACGAGATGCACGGGGTGGAAGAGCTTGGCCTGCTCAAGATGGACTTCCTGGGCCTGCGCAACCTGTCGGTCATCGAGCGGGCACTGGACCTGATCGAGGCGACGACGGGGCGCCGACCGGACATCGACGGGATCGACCTGGACGACGCCGCCGCGTTGGAGCTGCT
>JAJYPS010000038.1 GCA_021795215.1 Actinomycetes bacterium | reverse complement strand
AGCGTGAGAGGGAGCTGCTGAGATTGCGGTTCGGCTTGGACGACGGACAGGTCCGCACTTTGGAGGAGGTGGGTAGGGCGTTCGGCGTAACCAGGGAACGAGTCCGCCAGATCGAGGTCAAGACGCTTGCCAAGTTGCGTCACCCGCTTCGGAGCCAACCGCTGAGGCAGTACCTGGAGGAGGATTGACGGCTCCCGCTCCGCAGGGGTCTCCCGCTCCGGTTTCGCAGGGGTCTCCCGCTCCGCAGGGGTCTCCCGCTCCGGAGGGGGCTCGGGTTTCGCAGGGGTCTCCCGCTCCGGTGGCGACGGAAGGCGTGCAGCCCGAGCCGCCACGATCTGGGGAAGCGGCCTCGGCGCGTCGCTGTATAGCAGAAGCTGCCGAAGCCGTCTTGGACCACGGCCGGGCGCTGAGCTTGGACGAGCTGTCCAGCCTCGCTGCGCTCGACGACCGGTGGGTGCCGTCACTGGCTGCGGTAGCCCATCAAGTACGCCTGGAGCGCTGTGGCGAGTCGGTCGAAGTGGAGAGCATCCTGTCGGCGAAGACAGGGGGATGTCCCGAGGACTGCCACTTCTGCAGCCAATCGGCTAGGTTCGACTCGCCTGTCAGGGCGGTCGCGCCGCTGTCGATCGATGAGGTGGTGGCCGCCGCCGCAGAGGCAGCCGGTTCGGGGGCGACGGAGTTCTGCGTCGTGTACGCAGTCAGGGGTCCCGACGAGCGGCTGATGGAGCGGTTGGAGTCGCTCGCCGGCGTCGTCAAGGCGGAGACGGGCTGCAACCTGGCCGTCAGCGCAGGCGTGCTGTCGCTCGACCAGGCTCTTCGGCTGGCGGCGGCGGGCGTCCACCGTTACAACCACAATCTGGAGACCGCCCGGTCGTTCTTCGGTTCCGTCGTCACCAGTCACAGTTGGGAGGAGCGCTTCGCTACGTGCGGGGTAGTACGTCAGGCAGGGATGCAGCTCTGCTCGGGGGTGCTGCTGGGTATGGGGGAGACTGCCGCTCAGCGCGTGGAGCTCCTGGGCCAGCTTCGGCAGGCCGATCCCTGCGAGGTGCCGGTCAACTTCCTCAATCCCCGCCCGGGGACGCCCCTTGGCGGCCGTCCGCTCATGCGGCCGCTGGACGCGCTGCGCTGGATCGCCCTTCTACGACTGGCCCTTCCCGACGCGCTGCTTCGCTATGCGGGAGGAAGAGAGGTGACCCTCGGCGAGTTGCAGGCGATGGGCCTGACCGGCGGTATCAACGCCCTGATCGTGGGCAACTATCTCACTTCGCTCGGCCGACCTCCGCAGGACGACCTGGAGATGCTGGACCGGCTGGCTATGCCGGTCGCCGCGCTGGGTGCTGCTTTTTGAGTGGCGGACAGGCGTAGTGACCGGTCATCTCTTCTGTGGGCGGTGCGGTGCTCCTGCGCACGTGGGACCCGCCGGAGAGGCGAGTTCCGCGCCCCCGCGGTGGCCGTGTGACGTGGCCCTGGAGCCGGACCGGTTCTGTGTCCGGTGTGGCCGAAAGCTGGTGGTGCAGGTCTACCCCACCCGAGTGGTGTCCCGTTGCCCCGTCCACGGACCTGCGCAACGTCCCTGAGCCGAGGTCGTACAGGGCTGGGGCCAGTGTTGTACCTGAGTGGGGCCGGAGCCCCCGGTCCCAGCCGTGGCAGGCGGGTGGCCGGCCAGGTGCTAGCTTTCTACTGGCCTTTCCGGGGTAGCTCAATTGGCAGAGCACGCGGCTGTTAACCGTGTGGTTGAGAGTTCGAGTCTCTCCCCCGGAGCTGGCAGGGGCCCGTAGCTCAGTGGCAGAGCAGGGCACTCATAATGCCTCGGTCGCAGGTTCGATCCCTGCCGGGCCCACCGAGAGCCCCGCACCGGCCGGACGCTGGCGACCTGCCGGCAAGCGGGTCCACCCAGGGTTCGGTGGCGAGAGCGCAGTCGAGCGGAGGAACGAGCACATGGGTAGGGGTTGCGAAGCGGGATGAGCTCGACGGTGCTGCTGGTTCGTCACGCCCGAGCGGGCGACAAGGACCATTGGGAGGGCGACGACATGGCCCGCCCTCTCGACCGGGAAGGCGCTCACCAAGCGAAGCTCCTGGTCGACATGCTGGGGGGGTTCGGAGTGACCGACGTGCTCTCCAGCCCCGCCCTTCGCTGCCGCCAGACCGTGGAGCCCTTGGCGCAGGAGGCGGGAACGGCCGTGGTCGCGGACGACCGGCTTCGTGAGGAGCGGGCGGGAGACGCTTTCGAGCTGGCCGCCGAGCTCGGGCGGAGAGACGGATGCTCGGCGGTCCTGTGTACTCATGGCGACGTCATCCCAGCAGTGCTGCGCCGCATCCGAGCGGACCATCACTTGGAACTGCCGCAGGTTCTACGGTGCGCCAAGGGCGGCACGTGGGTGCTGCGCTCCGAGCGGGGAAGGTTCCTCAGCGCCGACTACTTGGAGGCCCCGTCCGCAGCGGGCTGACCGCGTGCCGGTTGCCTTGGCGAAGCTCGCGGCTCGTGGTCTCATGGAGCAGGAGCAGGCGGAGGTAGTTGTGGGCCGTTGACTGCGGCGCACTCCTGCCGGAGAGCCGAAACCAGGCGGTACTCCGGCACTCGACTGGATTCGCTGATGGTGGTCGAGAGAGGGGCGAACCTGCCGCTTCCGGCCGCTGCCGCAGCTGCCAGTGGCAACCCTTGTCTCAGCTCCACAAGCGCTTTCTGGCGGATGGCCGCTGCCACCGCCACGGGCGCGCCGGGAGCGCGGGCAAGTGTCGCAAGGCTCCGGTTCACGTACACGCACGCCTTGGACGCTTCGGACGTCGCTCCCGAGCCGGCGCATGCTGCGAGAAGGCTGCCGCTCGCTCCCGCCAGGAGCGCCGCTGTCGCCAGACGTCGCCGGTTCAGCCGGCCAGCCACCGCGGGGCCGCGTCGAGCAGGAACTTGCTCACACCGAGCGAACGATCGAACACGTCGCAGAGCAGCTCCTCACCAGCCAGGATCTTGGCGAGCGAAAGGGAATGACTGGCGACGATGTTCAGCCGCCTCTCGGGGGCATCCGTCGGAGCTGCGAACGAGTCGATTGCCGACACCTCCAGGGGCAGGTCCATGCCGCCCACGCCTGCCAAGTCGATGGCCAGCCGCAGCAGATCCGGTCCGTCCGGCAGCGGCGGGAGCGCCCAGGTGAAGCTCAAGGGGAAGAACCATTCGTCGGGTGGCTCGGCGTCCTCCGGAAGCTCCACGACCGCGTCCTCGAACGCCAGCAGCACCCGGGGATCCACTTCGAGGGCCAGATGGAGGTCCAGCGGCCCTCCGCAGCCCTCCTCGGGATGCACGTCCACTTCCCACACCTGGCGAAGCGAGTAGGTCTCCACGAAGTGGCGCTCGTCATGCACATGGAAGCCGTGGTCGACGGCGTGATCCTTCAGCTCCGCCACGAATCCCGGCACGTCGATCACGGCCACGACAGGGCATCCTAGCCACCTGGGCATCCTCGCCCTTATCCTCGGCCGGGGGCCGCCCTGCTTGGCGGCGCTGCGTTGCCGGCGCTGCGTTGCGGGGGCTGCGTTGCCCGACCTACGGTGTTCGGTGCGGTGGTGTTTCTCGACGCCTGCGGTGGTCCGGCGATGCAGGGTGCGGAACGACCTGCGGCGGGTCCCGTCCCAGGCCTGAGACAAGTGTCGGGCGCCGTCGTTATCACGAGGCGCAAGGAAAGGTACGAGGAAACGCATTGCTCAGTGACGCGCAGGCGATGGACGTAGCCGCCAGAGCAGTCGACGCCGTGTCCGATGCCCTGGGCAAGTTGGACGACTGGGGGCCGAGCGGTCTTCGTGACGGCCAGTATCGCTGCGATCTGGCCGCCGACACGGCGGCGATCGAGGTGTTGCGAGGCGCCGGCATCGCCGTGCTCAGCGAGGAGTCCGGCAGGCATGGTGGCTCGTCGCAGCTCACCGCTGTCGTGGACCCGGTGGACGGCTCGACCAATGCGGCGAGCGGCATCCCCTACTACGCCTGCAGCGTCGCCGTGGTGGACCGGGAAGGGCCGTGGGTGGCGGTGGTGGCCAACCTGGCCACGGGAGCGCGGTACCGGGCGGTGCGGGGCAAGGGCGCGACTCTGGACGGAAGCGCGCTGAGCCCTTCTCGGACCGGGTCCGTCGAGTCTGCTCTGATCGGCTTCAACGGGTGGCCGTCCCGGCACATGGGATGGCGCCAGTACCGGGTGCTCGGAGCTGCCGCGCTGGAGCTGTGCGCAGTGGCGCAGGGAGCGCTCGACGGCTATGTGGACGTCACGTCGGACGGGCTCGCTCCCTGGGACTACATGGGGGCGCTGCTGATCTGCCAGGAGGCCGGTGCGCTCGTGGTGGAGGCGGAAGGCCGGGAGCTCTGGAACGTTCCGGCCGACGAGCGACGTTCGGTGGTGGCTGCCGGCACACCTCAACTGCTGGAGGACCTGCTTGCGAAACGGCGTGCCGCCGCCCGGACGGTTAGGGTCGGAGGGGAGGGCGCTTAGCTCAGCCTGGCAGAGCAGCTGGCTTACAACCAGCCGGTCGGGGGTTCAAATCCCTCAGCGCCCACTCGCAGTCGCTGGTCCCCCGTCCTCGCAGAACTATGGGCGAGAGGGGACCAAGCGGTTCCGCTCGAAGCACGATGGCTCTGCTTGAAGCACAATGGCACGGTGCTCATAGGTGTGCCGGCAGAGGTGAAGAACAACGAGTACCGCGTCGCTCTCACGCCGGCCGGCGTGAGAGAGCTGGTCTCGGCGGGGCACCGCGTGCTGGTGCAGTCGGGGGCCGGGCTCGGGTCGTCTCTGCCCGACGGAGACTTCGAGCAGGTCGGTGCCGAGATTGTTCGCACTGCGGAGGACGTGTGGGAGGCGGCCGAGCTCGTGCTGAAGGTCAAGGAGCCGCTTCCCCAGGAGTACCCGCACCTGAGGCGGGGTCAAGTGCTGTTCACCTACCTGCACCTGGCCGCTTCCGCCGAGTGCACACGGGCACTGCTGGAAGCGGGCAGTACTGCGCTGGCCTACGAGATGGTGCAGACCGCGGACGGGGCCCTCCCGCTGCTCGCCCCGATGTCGGAGGTGGCCGGCAGGATGGCTCCGCAAGTCGGTGCGCACGCTCTGGAGCGTGAGTACGGCGGACGGGGCGTGCTGATGGGCGGTGCGTCCGGCGTGTACGCCGCCAAGGTCGTCGTGCTCGGTGCCGGTGTCGCCGGCATGAACGCGGCGTCGATCGCTTTGGGAATGCAGGCGGAGGTGCTGTTGCTGGACACCAACGTGGACCGGCTCCGGGCGGCCGACTGGACCTACAGGGGCCACATCCAGACGGTGGCGTCCAATACGCACGAGGTCGAGCGGGCGTGCCTGGATGCGGACATGGTGATAGGAGCGGTGCTGGTGCCGGGCGCGCGTGCGCCGAAGCTTGTCGGCGACGAGCTGGTCCGGTCGATGAAGCAGGGCAGCGTGCTGGTCGACATAGCGATAGACCAAGGGGGCTGCTTCGAGTCGTCCCGGCCGACCACTCATTCCGAGCCGCTGTTCCAGGCCCACGGCTCTGTGTTCTACTGCGTGTCCAACATGCCCGGAGCCGTGCCCCACACTTCGACTTACGCCCTGACGAACGTCACACTGCCCTACGTCCTGCAGTTGGCGTCGCAGGGTTGGACGGAAGCGTGTCGGTCCAACCTGGCGTTGCGACGAGGGCTTGTGATCCACGACGGCCGGCTGTTCTCGGCGCCGGTGGCCGCCGCCCATTCGGTGACGCTCTCGGAGTGGGACGGTCCGGATGAGGAATGCCCGGCTGCGACGGACCCGAGCGGGACCGGCTCCACCTCGGAGGACTTTCATTGAGTGCCGAGCGCAAGGGCCGCTCCGGAAGCGGATCGAAGAAGGCGAAGAGCGCCCTCGAGCGGCAGGCCGGCGGCCAGGACGGTCGAAAGGGAGGCGTCTTGGTGCCTGTCGACTCCTGGGGTCGCTTGATCGACCAGTTGGGCAACCTTCACCAGGCAGGCCAGGATCTGGCCGAAGCACGGGAGCGTGCGGCGAAGGCCGAGACCGAAGCGGCTTTCCTGCGTGAGCGGCTGCGCGACGCGCAGGCCCGCATACGAGAGCTGGAGCAGGAGCCCGCCCGCAACCGGCCCGTCCTGGGGAACGGACCCCGACGCGGCCCCGTCGACGGCCACGCCGACCACGACCGCACCATCGGACGGACGGCCGGCCCCGTGCCTCGGCGGCCGGCACGCCGTCCTGGCGAGGGCGAGCAGTCGCAGCGCAATGGTGGTAGATCGGAACCTGTCAGTGACGTCAAATTCGATGGGCTCGACCACGAGGAGATGGTCGGCCGGTCGACCGCGTGGAGCGCCGTTCGGCGATCGCCGGTCGAGCAGCCTTGTTCCGCAGGTACGCCGGCACCAGGGGGCGTGACCTACGCGGGCTACCCCAGGCGCCGCATACCGTCGCCTCCGCGACTCGCCGCCGAGCTCCGGCGATGGTGGAGCGACTTGGGGGATTGACCGGGCGAACGGTCGCCTTCAAGGCTCGGGAGGAGTTCTACCGGTATCGGAAGCCTGTCCCGGTTGCCACAACCATGCCAGGCCGCGCATGCCGGGACCCGTGTGGGCCAGCATGACCGGCCCGAAGCTTCCGACGAAGGACGTGTGGGGCCTGCACGAGCGCTCCAGGCGCGCGAGCAGCCGGACGGCATCCTGCTGATCGCAGCTGTGCAGTCCCGCCACGTGCAGGCGAGCTCCCGATGGCCGCTCGGCTTGCACCAGGCGGTTCACCATCGCCTCGTCGGCGCGACTGGCGCCGCGGAGGGGCCTCGAAGGGCGGATACGCCCTCCCGACAATTCGAACATCATCTGCAGTCCCAGGTGGGTGCCTGCCCAGCCGGCGGCCTGGGGAATGCGCCCCGTTCTCGCCAGGTGCTCGAGGGACTCGACGGCGGCGATCAGACGCACCTGTCCGGCCGCAGCGCGGGCCCGGTGGGCGACTTCTCGGGCACCCCACCCGGCTTCGGCCGCTCGGCGTGCTGCCAGCACGACGAGCCCCTCGGCCCCCGCAGCCGTCATCGTGTCCACGACAAGCGTCTCGGTCGAAGTGGAGCCCGACGCCAACAACGCCGCCGTGTGAGTGGCGGACAGCTTGGAGGACACCGTGAGCACCACCACGCCGGCACCTTGGTCGGCGTCCTGGATCGCCCTCAGGAACGCCCCGGGGGACGGTGCGGCGGTGGACAGTCCCGACCCCAGGTTTGCCACCACTTCCGCCTGCGTCACCTCCGTCTCGCTCACCGTCCGACCGCCGAGGGTGATCTGCATGGGGACCAGACGGACCCCTTCCCGCCCGGCCAGGTCTGCGCCGAGCGAGCACGCCGAATCGGCCACTATCCCAACTCTCCCCGCCACTCGCTCCTCTCAGGCCGGATCGTGGTCGAACGCCAACCGGCTCAGATACGTGCGCACGTTCCGCCGGGCCGGTCGTCCGTTCCCCGTCAAACGCTTCGCCATCATGGGTGCCATAAGGGCAGCGGCCAACACCTGCCCCTGGGCCCCCCGCCGCCGGAGCGGCAGGGGGAGGGTCACGATCGCCAACGCCGATCCCAGTCCGGTCATCCGCAACAGTCGGCCTCCGGTGAGCCCGATCAGGAGCCATAATGCTGCCTCGGGAGCCTGCACCAGCGTGGCACCGAGGGCGGGGGACAGTCCCCTCCCGCCCGCTCCTCTCAACCACGGGGACCAGTTGTGGCCCAGCAGCGCCGCCGCCGCCGAAAGGGCGCTCAAGCGCGGCCTCCCGCGCGCCACCAACGGCCCCACTGCACCCTTGGCCACTTCCAAGATCCCGGCGACGGCCAGCGGACCGAAACCCGCCACCTGGTACAGGCTCGTTCCCGACACCGTCCCGTTTCCCACCTTGCGCAGGTCCACGCCCCGCACTGCCCTGGCTGCAAGGAAAGAGAAGGGAAAGCTTCCGGCCACCCACGACAGTCCGATCACCGTGGCCGCTCCGAGCCGGCGTCCCTCATCTGCCCCGCTTGCCGTCCCGTGCCCGACCGGCCTCGGAGTCCCCTCATCTGCCCCGCTTGCCGTCCCGTGCCGGCGCTCCATCGGGCCAACCTAGACGGGCGCCTGGCCCTCGAGATGCGACGGGAACTGCTATCGGTCCCGTCCCACCGGCCAGGTTCCACCGGCCAGGTTCTGGGAGCGTGCGGCGACGGCGCCGAAGCGGCTACCGGTAGGGTCGGGATGTGGAGTTCGAGGTGGACCAGCCGATAGAGGCCCCCTTATGGCTTGTCGAGCAGGCCTTCGTAGATCCGACTTTCTACGACGCCCTAGGGCAGCTGGGGGCGATAGAGCCGCCGTCGATGCTGGAGTGCCGCCCCGACGAGACGGACGAAGCGCTGGTCCATCTTGCCGTCCACTACACCTTCGGAGCCAAGCTCAATGCTGCCGCCCGGGCGGTGCTGGACCCGGCGAAGCTCGGGTGGACCGATCGGTCAGTGCTCGACAGGCGTGCCCACGAAGTGCGTTTCGAGATGGTGCCGGACCACTACGGCGACAGGTTCCGCTGCAAGGGCCGGTACCGGTTCGTCGAGCATGGCCCGAGCACTACCCACCAGGTGATGGAAGGCACGCTCGAGATCAACTACCCGGTCGTGGGCGCCCTGGCCGAGCGGGCCATCTACCTGGGCCTCCGAGAGAACCTTGCGTCGGAAGCGGCGATCCTCGGCCGGTGGGCCGCCGAGAGAGAGACAAAGGAGAGCGACGCGGGCTGATCGGAGCGAGCCAGCTGCCGCCAGGGCGTCGGTCGGAGCATGCGCAGCGTCCCACCGGACGACCGGCACCGAAGAGCTTTCTTCGAGAAACGCTTCTCGGCCCTGTGTGCAGGGTGCCAGTCGAACGAACGGGCCGGCGGTCAGGGCGTGGGTCCCACGTGGTCGGCCTTGGCCGCCCGGAGTGGTCCGCCGGAACGTCCGTAGCGGTTGGCCACGACGCCCGCCAAGATCGACAGGGCGATCTCCGGAGCGCTCCGGCCACCCAAGTCCAATCCGACCGGGCTCTCAATTCGCCCCACCTCGTCGTCGGAGAAGCCCTTCTGCCGCAGTCGGTCCAAGTGGGGACCCGCGTGACGCCTACTTCCCATCACCCCCACGAAGCCGGCTTCGGAGCGGAGGGCAGCTTCGAGCGCTCTTTCGAGCCCGGGCGCGTCGTGGTCCGTGGCAACTACCGCGTCGGCCGCAGAGATCGCCACGTCAGTGATGGAGCTGGCCAAGGTCTGCCCGGCGGCGTCGAGCTCGGCATCTCGTTCGTGGCGGTCGTCCACCGTCACCGCCTCCCAGCCGACGTCGGGAGCCCAGCGGGCCAGCCACTGCGCCACCGGTGTCGCACTCAAGATCACCAGGCGGGGGGCGGGCTCGAACAGCTCCAGGTACGCCTGCACCCTGCCTGCCTCGTGGTCCAGCCAAACCAAACCGGGGTCGGCACCGGAGGCGACCTGCGACGCATGCGCCTCGGCCGCCCGGTCCAGTTCGGAACAGCCAAGCGTGCCCGCCAGAGCACCCACCGCATTTGCCAGCAGCTTCTGGCCCGGTCGGCACGGAGGGGAACCTTCCGTCGCGACCGCAGTCAGCAGTACGACGGTCTCTCGCCGACCCAAGCGAGCTTGGAGCTCCTCCAGCACTTGCCGACCGCTCATCCCCTCTGCGCTCACGCTGACACGCTATGTGGCATTGCGCGCGCGAGACGCTACGATGGGAGGTGCGTGGGCTGGCTGGTCGACACCTTTGTCCGGTCGCTCACCGATGTGTCACCGGCAACTGTCGCGGCATACCGCGGCGACGTGCTGGCGTTCGTCGGTTGGGCGGAGCGGTCCGGAGCCAGCGAGGCGTCGCGCTTGGATCGCTCCATGCTGCGACGTTACGTCGTGCACTTGTCGTCGTCCGGCGCGTCGCCCGCTACGTCCGCTCGTAAGTTGGCGGCCATCCGCCGCTACGCCAGATGGCTCGTGTCGCAGGGAGTGTTACTTCGAGACCCGACCGTCGGAGTCTCGACGCCGGTGGTCCGTTCGAAGCTGCCGTCCGTCCTCGCGGAGTCCGAGGTGAGCCGTCTGGTCGACCGCCCGTTGCAGGGCGCTCCCGCTGATGCCCGCCGCCCCGCTGATACCCGCTGCGCCGCCGATGCCCGCCAGGGCGCTCCCGCCGTTGCCCGCCAGGGCGCTCCCGCTGATACCCGCCCCGCTGATACCCGCCCCGCTGATGCCCGCCGCGCCGCTGTTGCCCTCCGGGACGCGGCCGTGCTGGAGCTCCTGTACGGAACGGGCGTGAGAGTCGCCGAGCTCTGCGGGCTCCGCCTCGACGATGTCGACCTCGGGTCCATGTCCGTCTCGGTCGTCGGCAAAGGTGGACGGGAACGGGTGGTGCCGTTCCACGAGGGCTGTCGGACGAGGTTGACCGACTGGTTGGACAGCGGGAGGGACGTCCTCGCCTCTGAACGGTCGGGTACATGGCTCTTCCTGGGCTCGAGGGGTGGTCCCCTGGGAGTGAGAGACGTGCGGCGAACCGTCGACCGCTATTCGGAGCGGCCGATCCACCCGCACACGTTGCGGCACACGTACGCCACACATCTGCTCGACGGAGGCGCCGATTTGAGGGTGGTTCAGGAACTGTTGGGGCATTCGAGCGTAACGTCCACACAGATCTACACTCATGTCAGCAAAGAGAGGCTGGTGAGCACGCACAGGCGGGCTCACCCGCGGGGTTAGAGGGGGCCGTGGACACTACTGAGGCCGGCGGGCAGGTCGACTCCGGCGTGATCGCGTCGCTGTGGACCGAGTACAAACGAAGTGGCGATCGCGTCGCCCGAGACCGCCTGATCGTCCACTATTCGCCGCTGGTGAAGTACGTCGCCGGCAGGGTGGCGACCGGTCTGCCGGCGAGTATCGAGCAGGCCGATCTCGTCAGCTACGGCATCTTCGGGTTGATGGACGCGATCGACAAGTTCGACCTCGGCCGGAACATCAAGTTCGAGACCTATGCAATAGCCCGCATCAAGGGAGCGATAATCGACGAGCTCCGCGCCATCGACTGGGTACCCCGATCGGTCCGCGCAAAGGCTCGTTCGGTCGAGAAGGCCTACGCCAAGCTGGAGGCGGAACTGCTGCGCACACCGACCGACGCCGAGGTAGCCGAAGAGATGAGGATAAGCGAAGGAGACCTGCACCAGATCTTCAACCAGATCTCGTTCGTGGGTTTGGTCGCACTGGACGAGGTGTTGTCTCCAGGCGGGGATCGCGGCGAGTCTGCCACTCTGGGGGACACCATCCCCGATCGCGGGGACGGACCAGTTGCCGCCTTCGAGGTCGAGGAGATGAAGCAGCTGCTCGCCTCGGCCATCAACCGACTGGGCGACAGGGAGAAGATCGTCCTGACGCTCTATTACTACGAGGGCTTGACGCTTGCAGAGATAGGACAGGTGCTGGGGGTTACCGAGAGTCGGGTATGCCAAATACATACCAAGGCCGTCTTCCAGCTCCGCTCGCGGATGATGCAGCCGGAGCACGAGCCGGCTTGACGTTTCCGGTTCTCCTCCCCTGGCCCGATCCGTTTGCGCTCGGCGTGGAGTCTCCCCTCGGCCCGATCCTGGCTGCGCCCCGCACCGGAGCGACCGGGGCACCCTGAGCGACCGAGCACACCGGAGCGACCGGGGCACCCGGAGAGGCCGAGCACACCCGAGCGGACGAGGACACCGGAGCGGACGAGCACACCCGAGCGGCGGTAAGATCGTGACCGTGCCGTCGTTTCCGGCGGACGCAGCGCCTTGCCGCCCGGGAAGGCGATCAGACCACATGCCGGTCCATCCACGGTCGCCTGAGGGCGCGGGCCGGTTCGTCAACCGATGGGAGAGAGATGGCCGTAGTTTCGATGAAGCAACTGCTGGAGGCGGGCGTCCACTTCGGGCACCAGACTCGGCGCTGGAACCCGAAGATGCGGCGGTTTATCTTCGGTGAGCGCAACGGCATCTACATAATCGACCTCAATCAGACTCTCCAACGGATAGAAGTCGCCTACTCCTTCGTGCGCGACCTCGTCGCCGGGGGCGGGAGCATACTTTTCGTAGGGACCAAGAAGCAGACCCAGGACCCTGTATCGGAGCATGCGGATCGCTGCTCGATGCCGTACGTGAACGAGCGCTGGCTGGGCGGAATGCTGACCAACTTCTCGACCATCTCGGCACGAGTGAAGAAGATGCAGGAGTACGAGCGCATGCGGGCGAACGGCGAGTTCGACGCCATGCTGAAGAAGGAGGCGCTGATCCTCTCCCGGGAGCTGGAGAAGCTGCAGCGCAACCTGGGTGGGATCAGGAACCTGTCCCGACTGCCCGACGCGGTGTTCGTGATCGACACCAAGAAGGAGCACCTGGCGGTGACCGAGGCGACGAAGCTGGGCCTTCCCATCGTGGCCGTGGTGGACACCAACTGCGACCCCGACCTGGTGCAGTACGTCATTCCGGGGAACGACGACGCGATACGTTCGGGAAGTCTCATGTGCCGAGTGATCGCGGACGCGGTGATCGAGGGCAGGTACATCGCATCCCGGAGGGGTGCTTCTCAAGCTCCGGCCCAAGCCGCAGTTCGGGCTCCCGTAGCGGAAGACCCGGCGAGCGAAGCGGAGAGAGCAGCCCGGCAGGCCGAGGCGCGACGCCAGGCAGCGTCCGAGGCCGAACAGCGGGCCGCCCGGATCGCCGCTGCCCGCACGGACGCCGGGGGACAGGGGCATGACGGCTCGCTGTCCGGCGCCGAGCAGGAAGCTGACAGGGCGGTCGCCGGGCACGGCGACGAGCAGGCGGATGCCGCCGCCGAGAGCGAGCCTGTGGCCGCAGAGGCAGTTCAGCCGGAGCATGCGGTGTCGTCCGCTGCAACCACCACCATGACTGAGGAGCAGTGATGAACCAGGTAAGTGTGACGGCGCAAGAGGTGCAGGCCCTCAGGCGGTCCACCGGGGCTGGGATGATGGACGCGAAGTCGGCCCTCCAGCGAAGCGGTGGGGACTTCGAGGCCGCGGTGCGACTGCTCCGGGAAGAGGGCAAGGCGGGCACTCTCAAGCGGGTCGACCGTGAGGCCGGTCAGGGGGCGGTGGCACTGGTGGTGGAGTCCGGTGTCGGGGCAGTTGCCGAGCTCAAGTGCGAGACGGACTTCGTCGCAAAAGCATCCGAGTTCGTCCAGATGGTGGAGGAACTGGCCACGATCGCCGCCACGGAGGGCCTGGACGCTGTCGAGAAGCGCGCCGGCGACGTCGAGAAGCTGGCCGTCACGCTGAAAGAGAACATCTCCGTGGGACGGGTCGTTCGTTTCGACGCTGTCGAGGGGAGAGTGGTCGACGGCTATCTGCACATCCAGAACGGCAGGGGAGTGAACGCAGTGCTGGTTGAGATGGAGGGGGGCGACCGGTCGGTGGCCCACGACGTGGCCGTCCACATCGCGTTCGCAAAGCCTGCGTACCTGAGCAGGGATCAGGTTCCCGCCTCGGAGGTCGAGGCGGAGCGGGAAGTCCTCACGGCCAGCACGGTCAAGGAGGGCAAGCCGGAGAAGGCGGTTGCCGCCATTGTCGAAGGGAAGCTGAACGGTTGGTACAAGCAGCGCGTCCTGCTGGACCAGCCGTGGGTCAAAGACGAAAAGCAGACCATCTCCGGTCTCCTCGGCGACGTGAAGCTGCTCCGTTTCAGCCAGGTGGTCGTTGGAGACTGAGGACGTCTCTTCGCCGCTCGATCTGGACACGCCGCGCTGGCGGCGTGTCGTGCTCAAGCTCTCCGGCGAGGCGTTGGCCAGCGCGGCTTCGGACGAGACCATAGATGCGGAAGTGGTGGACCGCCTGGCTGCCGAGATAGCCAGCTCCCGCTCCGAACTGGACGTGGAGCTGGCGATCGTGGTCGGCGGCGGCAACATTTGGCGGGGCAGTTACGGCGCGATGGGGGGGATCGACCGGGCCACGTCGGACCACATGGGCATGCTTGCCACGGTGATCAACGGTCTGGCGCTGCAGGACGCCCTGGAGCGGAAGGGCCAGCCCACGCGTGTCCAGTCGGCCATCCAGATGGCCGAGGTCGCGGAGCCGTACATCAGGCGCCGAGCGATCCGCCATCTGGAGAAGGGCCGGGTCGTCATCTTTGCAGCTGGAATGGGAAATCCCTACTTCACCACCGATACCCCCGCGGCGTTACGGGCGGCTGAGATAGGCGCCGAGGCAGTGCTGAAGGGAACTCACGGTGGGGTGGACGGCGTCTACAGCGCCGACCCGCGCCGGCATCCGGAAGCGACGCGCTTCGACGAGATCTCCTACATGGAGGTAGTTGCCCGAGACCTGAGGGTGATGGACATGACAGCGATCGCCTTCTGCAAGGACAACGGCCTCTCCATACTGGTGTTCGACATCATGACTCCGGGGAACATCAGACGCGCGCTCGTCGGCCAGCCGATCGGTACGCTGGTCCGGTGATGGAGCCTTCACTGGTAGACGAGTCGCTGTCCGACGCACGCCAGAAGATGGCCAAGGCGGTCCAGCACACCCAGGCGGAGCTGGCATCGGTTCGCACCGGGAGGGCCAGCCCGTCGCTTATAGAGAAGTTGCGGGTCGAGTACTACGGCTCCGACGTCCCTCTGCTGCAGCTCGCCGGCTTCAGTGTCCCAGAGGCGAGGGTGCTCGTCGTGTCGCCGTACGACAAGGGGGCTCTCAGGTCGATCGAGAAGGCGATCCAGAACTCGGATCTCGGCATCACGCCGTCGAACGACGGTCAAGTGATCCGTCTCTCGTTCCCTCAGCTTACCGCCGAGCGGCGCAAGGAGCTGGTCAAGGTCGTCAGGAGCCGGGCAGAGGACGGCAAGGTAGCCGTGCGAAACCTGCGTCGTGCGACGCGTCACGACCTCGAGTCGTTCGCCAAGGGGGGGGACATCTCCAACGACGACCTGGACAGGGCGGAGAAGGAACTGGAAAAGCTTACCCAGGAGCACGTGGCGGACGTAGAGCGGATCCTGGCCCAGAAGGAGCAGGAGCTGCTGGAGATCTGATGCTCGTCTCCGGTCAGGACCGACGGGGTCCCGGCTGCCCTCACCGGAGGACCAGGACCGGCCCAGGCCGGAGAACCGTGCGCCAGGAGGTGCAGTGGACGGACCCTACGACGGGGCTTCGAGGAGTAGCGAGCACCGAGTCGGCACAGACGCGGAAGGACCCTCCCGGGCAGGCCATGCTGCCCGTACCGACGTTTCGGACGGGTCTCGGGCCGCAGGGGGCGAACTCGCGGGTGCTGTGCCCAGCGATCCTTCCAGCGACGGCTACAGGCTGGTAGTGGACCTGTCGGATCCCTCGTCCGAACCGGGTCCGGAGCCGTCGGTCGACGGCGCAGTTCCGGGAGCGCCGGAGGAGGGAGCGCCGGAGGAGGGAGCGCCACGAGGGGCTTCCGGCGCCTCCGAACGGACGCACCGTCGGGGGGGTGGTTCGGGGTCACGCAGCACGGCCGGGGCCGGAGGCGCCGACCGAGCCCGAAGCGGCTCCCGAAGGTCCACCCCGCGAAGGTCCACCCGGAAGGTGCCCCAAGCGATGCCCCCGAAGGGGAGCAGGGTCCTGATGCGGCTCCTGACCGGGCTGGCCCTGGGGGCGATCGTGCTGACCTGCGTCGAACTGGGGCCGTTCGCCTCCCTTCTGTTCGCCTTGGCGGTGGTGTTGACCTCGGCGGCGGAGTGGTTCTCCGCTCTGCGCAAGACGGGCCATCATCCGGCGACACTGGTGGGACTGCTCGGCAGCGCCGGGGTCATGGTGGCCGCCTATTCGCGGGGGATCGACGCCCTTCCGCTGGTGTTCGTCCTCACGGCAGTGGTCACGTTCTCGTGGTACCTGTTCGGAGCGGTCAGGAGCCGCTCCACGGTCAACGTCGCCACGACCTTGCTCGGCTTCGGATGGATCGGCCTTTTCGGTTCCTATGCCGGGCTGCTCCTGAACCCGGTCACCTTCCCCCAACGGCACGGAGTTGCGTTCTTCTTCGCTGCGGTCATAACCACGATCGGTTACGACGTCGGAGCGTACGCCGTCGGCGCCCGTTACGGAAGGCGGCTTCTCCTGCCGGCGGTGAGCCCCAAGAAGACGGTGGAAGGGCTGATGGGCGGTACGTTCGGAGCGCTGCTGGTGGCGCTGGTCATCGTGTCCGAGATCTCTCCGTGGAGCATCGGCTCCGCCTTCGCCCTCGGGCTGGTCATCTCCGTCGTAGCGCCCCTGGGCGATCTCGTCGAGTCGCTGATGAAGCGGGACATCGGGATAAAGGACATGAGCTCCGTGCTGCCGGGTCACGGCGGCGTGCTCGACAGGGTGGACGCGATCCTGTTCGCCTTGCCGGCGACGTACTACCTGGTGGTGCTGCTGGGTGTCCACTGAGTGCGGGCGTGGGCGGCCGGCGCGACGGCTTCGCCACGCCGATGGTCCGCCCGAAGTGCCCGCGGGAGGTTGCCTGTGACGCCGACAGTATGCGTAGCCGGCTCCACCGGCTCAATAGGACGACAGGCGCTGGACGTGCTCGCCGGCCAGGCAGCCCGCTTCCGGCTCGATTCCATAGGAGCATGGAGCTCGGTCGAGGCCCTCGCCGAACAGGCGATCCGTTGGAAGCCGCGCAGAGTGGCCCTCGGCGACCCGACCAAGGCTCGGCTGCTCGAAGACCTGCTGCCCGCCGGGGTGGAACTTCTCGTCGGCAGGGACTCTCTTGCGGAGATCGCCGCCGGGGCGGACGTGGTAGTGAACGGCGTGGTCGGCTTCGCAGGGCTCGACGTGACGCTTGCCGCGCTGGGCGCGGGAAGACGGCTCGCCCTTGCCAACAAGGAGTCGCTCATAGCGGCGGCGCCTGTGGTGCACAAAGCGCTCGAGCGCGCCGGTGCGGAGCTGGTCCCGGTCGACTCGGAGCACTGCGCGATCCACCAGTGCCTCCGTTCCGGCAGAGACGCTGAAGTGACGCGACTGGTGCTGACCGCCAGCGGAGGGCCGTTCAGGGGCCGAACCAAGGAGCAGCTCGCTTCGGTGACGAAGGAGCAGGCCCTCGCTCATCCCACGTGGTCGATGGGTCCGAAGATCACGGTCGATTCCTCCACTCTCATGAACAAGGGGCTGGAGGTGATAGAGGCGCACGCCCTTTTCGGCATCGGCTTCGACCGGATCGGCGTCGTGGTCCATCCGCAGTCGGTCGTCCACTCGATGGTCCAGTTCGCAGACGGCGCCACCATCGCCCAGCTGTCCCATCCGGACATGCGTCTGCCCATCGGCTACGCCTTGGGTTGGCCGGAGCGTCTGGACGTGCCCTATGGCGAGCTCGACTGGAGCGAACCGACCAGGCTCGACTTCGAACCGCCGGATCTGGACGCGTTTCCCTGTCTGGAGCTGGCGTTCAGGGCAGGAAAGATGGGCGGCAGCGCTCCGGCCTGGCTGAACGCTTCCAACGAAGTGGCGGTCCAAGCCTTCCTCGACGGGCGCATCGCATGGGCCGACATCGCAGGGGTGGTGCGTACATCGCTAGAGCAGCACGTGGTCGAGGACCTGGCGACGGTGCAGGACGTGCTGACGGTGGACTCCGAAGCGCGGGCCGTAGCTTCGTCCGTCGTCCTGCGCCGCAGCGGCGATGCCCTGGCATCCCGTGCATCCCGTAGTCTGAGCTCGTAATGGCCATAGAGCAGCCGCAGGATCCGGGCAGTTCTACCGGGGGGCGTTCCGGCGCGACGGCACTCTTCTTCGTCGTGGTGGCGGGGCTGCTCGCGGTTGCCTACGCCACCGGAGAGATGGCCGTGGCCGCGGTGGTCGCTGCGCTCGCTGCGATGATCTTTCTCCACGAGGCCGGGCACTTCCTGATGGCCAAGTGGGGCAAGATGAAGGTCACCGATTTCTTCCTTGGGTTCGGTCCCAAGCTGTGGTCGTTCCGCCGGGGAGAGACCGAGTACGGCATCAAGGCCATCCCCGCCGGGGGCTTCGTCCGCGTGGTCGGTATGAACAGCCTGGAGAAGGTGGACCCCCGAGACGAGGCCCGCAGCTATCGCTCTGCGCCGTTCTGGAGGAAGATCTCGGTTGGCGTCGCAGGATCGGTGGTCCATTTCCTGCTCGCTTTCGCGATGCTCTGGTCCCTGCTCGTCTTCTACGGGCTGCCGGCGAACCAGCTCGCCGTGGCGGGCTTCACCCACATTCCCGGAGCGACCAACCCTGCGTTGAAGGCGGGCATGAGGTTAGGAGACAAACTGGTGTCGGTGGACGGGATCGGAAAGGGAGACCCCGCAGCGGTGCTGGCACAGATTCGTGACCATCCCGGAGCTCCGGTGAGAATCCTGGTGGACAGGAACGGAAGACTCCTGCATCTCACTGCCACCCCGCTGACGAGGTACGGGACTCCGGCCGCCCCGTCCTCCTCCAGCTCGGCCGGTGCCGGGAGACGCTTCGGGCTGCTCGGCATAGAGGTTCGCCAGGCGATCGCTCGATCGTCTCCGGCGGCAGCGGTGCCTCAGTCGGGGTCGACGCTGGTGCACATGGTCGGCACCTACCTCGCAGGCCTGGGGCACCTCTTCTCGCCCAGCGGGATCTCCGCCATCGCTCACCAGGCAGCAGCGCCCCCGAACCCGGCGCCCCGTTCCGCTGCCACCACGTCGGGTCCGCAGCTGCTGGGTGTGGTCGGCATAGCGAGGCTGACCGTACAAGCGGCCAACGCCGGTGTGCCGCAGCTGCTGGCGTGGCTCACGTTCATAAACGTGGCACTGGGGACGGTCAACATGCTCCCACTCCCTCCTCTGGACGGCGGTCACGTGGTGGTAGCCGTCTACGAGCGCCTCCGCTCCACGAGAGGACGCAGCTACCGCGCCGATGCGGCCCGCCTCCTGCCCCTCGCATACGCCATGTTCGCCTTGATAGTGGTGCTCGAGGTGACGGCTCTCTACCTGAATGTCGCCCACCCTGCGCCCAACCCGTTCAATTGACCTGCTCGCAGTGCTTCGGTCCCCTGCCGATCACCCCGCCCGCCGTCACTGAGAGGTGTCCACGATGAGCCGCACCAACGTCCCGATCGCCACGAGGAGAAAGAGCCGACAGATCATGGTCGGGAACGTGGCCGTCGGCGGGGACGCGCCCGTGACGGTCCAGTCCATGACCACCACCAAGACGGCCGACGTGGAGGGGACCTTGGCCCAGATCTACGCGCTGGCAGGGGCCGGTGCCGACATCGTCCGCTGCACCTGCAACGAGCCGGAGGCTGCGGAGGGACTGGCCCGGATCGTGCCTCGCTCACCTCTTCCCTTGGTGGCGGACATCCACTTCCACCACGAGATGGCTCTGGCGGCCCTGGAAGCCGGTGTCGCCTGCCTACGCCTCAATCCCGGCAACCTGCGCAAGCCCGAGGAGATAAGGCTCGTCGCATCGGAGGCAAGGGACAGGGGCGTCCCGATCCGCATCGGCGTCAATGCCGGTTCCCTCCATCCCGAGATCTACCGACGCCACGGCGGTGCCACGCCGGAAGCGCTGGTCGAGTCGGCGCTACGGGAGTTGGACTACTTCGCCGAGGTGGGCTTCGAGGACGTCAAGATCTCCGTGAAGGCGTCGAACGTCGCTCTGATGATCTCCTCCTACCGGTTGCTGGCCGAGGCGGTGGACCATCCACTGCACCTGGGCGTCACCGAGGCGGGCCCGCCTCCGGGAGGCCTCGTCAAGGCCACCGCCGGGATCGCAGCCCTGCTGGCCGAAGGTATCGGTGACACCATCCGGTACTCCCTCACCGCCGATCCGGTGGAGGAGGCTCGCGCCGGCCGCCAGCTTCTCGAGGCGCTCGGCCTGCGGGAGCGCAAGGGGCTGGACCTGATCGCGTGCCCGTCGTGCGGTCGCGCCGAGATAGACGTGATAGCCGTAGCCAACGCGGCTCAGCAGGCCCTGCAGAAGATGGACCTGCCGATCCAGGTGGCGGTGATGGGATGCGTGGTCAACGGACCCGGGGAAGCGAGGGAAGCCGACTTGGGCATCGCAGCCGGAAAGCACCGTGGGCACCTGTTCATACGGGGCAAGATCGTGCGGGTGGTGCCCGAGGCCGACATGGTGCAGGCACTGGTGACGGAGGCGGAGAAGATAATGGAAGAGGGAGTGGAGGCCCGGCTGGCCGCTGCAGAGCAGGGAGCCGAGGAGGCGGCCGCAGCGGACCGCGCCGAGCTCATGTCGTCCAAGCGGCCGGACGTCAACGCCAGCGAGCAGAGGATCACGTCGATCCGGCGGCGGCTGGACACCGGCCCCGCCGGCCCCTGAACGCCCGCAGGGCACGGACCGACTGGTGGCCGGCGTCCGTTCCACGGGGGCTCCTGCCGTCGGCAGGGAGGCGCCGCCCCGGCAGTGTCGAGCGCCCATCCTCCCCTGTATACTTGGACCGCTGTTGCGGTGACGAATGTTGCGGTGACGAACGGGAGTGTCGTGTGAGCGTGGGCCGTTGCCCACGCTTTTGTTTCGCCAAGGGAGGTGTCGGATGGGGCGATCGGAGGACGTGGAGCGCATCGTCTGCACGGCCGTTGGCGGCATCGGCGTCGAGGTGGTCGACGTCGTGGTCAGCGGCCGAGTGCTCAGGGTGCTGCTGGACAAGCCGGGCGGGATAGATCTGGACACGCTCAGCGACGCCAACCGTGCAATATCCGAGGCGCTCGACGGTGCTCCGGACG
This sequence comes from Actinomycetes bacterium, assembly GCA_021795215.1. Taxonomy (GTDB): domain Bacteria; phylum Actinomycetota; class Acidimicrobiia; order Acidimicrobiales; family JAKAOS01; genus JAJYPS01. The sequence goes on along the minus strand of JAJYPS010000038.1, from coordinate 3,095 downwards.
TCGCACCTCGGAGCAGCTATTCGCTGGAGGTGTCCAGCCCGGGTATCGAGCGCCCTCTCCGGACTGCCGAGCACTTCGCCCGCTTCGTCGGGAGCGAGGTATCGATCCGGACCCGCCCCGGACGTTCTGCGGAGCGGCGGGTGAAGGGAACCCTGGTTGCCGCCGACGACGGGGCGGTCGTGGTGGAGGCCGACGGCGCCAGTCACCGGATACTGCTGGACGACGTGGAGCGAGCCCGGACAGTGTTCGACTGGGGTCAGACTGCCAAGAGCCGACGTCCGGTGGGCGCCGGCCGGCAGGAGGGGACAGGTAGAAGGTGACCGGCAACTTCGAGTTCATGGAGGCCCTGGGACAGATCGCCCGGGACAAGGGCATAGGGGTCGACACGCTGCTGGACGCGCTGGCCAACGCGCTGGTCGCAGCGTACAAGCGACTGCCCACCGCCGCCGAGGAGGCGGTTGTGACGATCGATCCGGACAGCGGCGAGATCAGGGTCTACGGCCAGGAGCTCGACGAGGACGGCAACGTCGTCCGAGAGTGGGACGACACACCGGAAGACTTCGGACGTATCGCCGCGCAGACCGCCAAGCAGGTCATCCTGCAACGGATACGGGAGGCCGAGCGGGATCTGAAGTACGAGGAGTACGCAGGTCGCGAGGGCGACATCGTGACCGGCATCATCCAGCAGAGCGACAACCGCTACACGCTTCTGGACCTGGGCAAGGTGGAGGCGCTGATGCCGCAGGCGGAGCAGGTGCCCTTCGAGCGCTACGATCACGGCTCCCGGGTCAAGGCCTACATCGTGGAAGTCAGGAAGACGACCAAAGGCCCGCAGATCGTGGTGAGCCGGACTCATCCGGGCCTCATAAAGCGACTGTTCGAACTGGAGGTGCCCGAGATCTCGTCCGGCGTGGTGGAGATCAAGGCGTGTGCCCGGGAGCCCGGGCACCGGACCAAGCTCGCGGTATGGTCGAACGACTCCAACATCGACCCGGTCGGCGCGTGCGTCGGCGCCAGAGGTGCGCGGGTGAGGATGGTGACGAACGAGCTGCGCGGCGAGAAGGTCGACATAGTGCCGTTCTCCGACGACCCTGCCGAGTTCGTGCAGCGGGCGCTGCAGCCTGCGAGAGTGCGCGAGGTGCGCCTGGACGACGAGAGCGGCACCGCTACCGTGATCGTGCACGATTTCCAGCTCTCTCTCGCCATAGGTCGCGAGGGCCAGAACGCCAGGTTGGCCGCTCGGCTGACCGGCTGGCGGATCGACATAAAGAGCGAGACGCAGGTGGCGGAAGAGGAGCAGGGCTACGCCGACCAGGAGTGGGCGGAAGGCGAGTGGATCGAGAACGCTTCGGGAGAGATGGTGTGGCAGCCGGCCGAGGGTGGCGAGGCCGTATCCGCGGCGCAGTGGTCGCTGGGGGAGGGGACGGCCGCCGGAGAGACCGAACCGGGCGAGGCGGCCCTCGAACAGCCCGGCGACGGTGACGACCCGCCTGTCGGCGAGATTGACGGGGCGGGCCCGGAGGCCCCCGACGCCCCCGAGAGCGAGAGCGAGGCTGCCGGTGCCAGGGAAGCCACCAGGAGCAGCAGCCCTGGCTGAGCCGACGAGGACGTGCGTCGGGTGCAGGAGGCGCACGTCGGCCGGTGAGCTCGTGCGCCTGACCGCCCTTGACGGGGGCTGGCTGCAGCTCGGCAACCAGTCGGGAGGGAGGGGGGCTTGGCTGTGCGGCTCGGAGTCGGACGGCCGGGTTCCGGCGGAACGCTGTCTGGCACGGGCAGTGGCCAAGGGAGCACTCGCCAGGGCACTCAGGGCTCCCGTCCGACCCGATGCAGCTGGCGGCATCCGGCTGTCCGACGGCGCCGCCTGAGCCGGGAAGGCGAGGCGGATGCGACGGGCGTCCGGTTCGGGCCGCGGTGGAGCGCGGAAACGGTACGGTGGAGAGCATCACCGTCGGGCGCCGTAGGATCGGCTATGGGCCAGGCGGAGCATCGGCCCCCAGTTGTAGGCGGAGTGACCGGCGAGGGCTTGGTGTGCGAGGATAGAAGCCCGGCGGATTCGGGACGCCTTCCAGAGCGGCGTTCACGTCGTCACCGGGACAGAGAGGACAGAGGAAGCAGTTGGCCAGAAAGATTCGCGTCTACGAGTTGGCCCGTGAGTTGGGGCTGACCAACAAGGAGGCCCTGGACACGGCGTTGGCGCTCGGCATCGGGGTCAAGAGCCACTCCTCCAGCGTCGAAGACGCACAAGCCGACCGCGTCCGCAGGAAGGTCGACGCCCTTGGAATGCGCCGAGCCGTGCAGCCGCCGGAGGGGCCTGTCGCTGTCTCCGACACCCGCGGCTCGGCACAGCGCGGCTCCGCTCCCGCACGGCCTCCCGCGGATGCGGCCCGCCCTTCCGTCCAGGGTGCCCGACCGGACCACAGGGTGGTGTCGAGCCGGAGAGACGAGCCGCAGATCCCGGGCCGCCCCGGCTCGGGGCCCGCACCGCGCTCCCAGGATTCGGTCGGACGGGCTTCCGCGCCGCTGAACCCGTCCATGCCCCCTCCCCGCCCGGGGGCGCCTCGACCTCCGATCGGATCACCGGCGGAGTCCCGCCGCACGGCATCCACCTCTACCCCGTCCCCTGCTCCCACGTCGGCCCCCTCTGTCGGGTTCCCCGGCGCTGGTGGCTCGAGGAGCCCGTCCGGCCCGACCGGAGAGTCGAGCAGGGCCGAAGTCGTCGTTCCCGAGCGTCGGTCGGAACAGTCCGGCCGGCCGGTCGAGACGGTCAAGGCGTCCTCCCCTGCGGCCGCGCCTTCCCAGAGTGGCCCGGCGCCCTCCGGCCCTCCGACCCAGCGGGCGTCTTCCCCGCCGAACGCTCCGCAGCGACCTGCAGGTTCACGGCCACCGGGCGCCCCCGGAGCAGGTCCGGCTCGTTCGCTTTCCGGAAAGCCGATCCCGCCTCCTCCGGGAGGGCCGCCTCGCTCCCTGTCGGGCCGCCCCATTCCTCCCCCTCCGCGGGCACCCTCGCGCAGCATGCCGTCGACCGGCTCGCCGCCCGGGTCCGGTGGTCGCGGTCCTGCTCAGCGTGGCCCCCGCCAGGGTCCTCCCCCCGCGCG
>JAJYPS010000037.1 GCA_021795215.1 Actinomycetes bacterium | reverse complement strand
ATCTACGGCGCTGACGGAAATCCAAGGCTACGAAACGCCAGCCCATTGAGTGCATCGACTGAGTGCATCGACTGAGTGCATCGACCTTGCACTGGGTACCGGACACCGGTGGACTTAGACGAGCAACGCACGGTGAACAGTGAGAAGGCGGAGGCCGAGAAGCAGTCGTCTCCCGTAAGCCGAACCGCAACTTCTGTCCCCGTTGGAGACGCCATCGAGGACTTCCACCGCAGGGACGATATCTCCTTCACGATCCCGGCTCACCGGTCCGGCCGGACGGAGTTCCTCCCCGACGCGGCCAGATGGACAGGTGTCGGTGCCTTCTGTGCAGATGTAGGTATGACTCACGGAGTCGATACGCGCCATCAGGCGTGGAGCGTGGAACCGACGGCGATGGAGCTGTTCGCCGACGCGGTGGGAGCAGACGAGACCCTGTTCTCGACGAACGGTAGCTCGCAAAACGTCCGTGTGGCGATAATGGCTGCGGTTCATCCGGGAGATACCCTCGTGATGGCGCGCAACGGTCACAAATCGGCGTTTGCGGGCTTGGTGCTCTCCGGCGCATGGCCGGTATACGTGGATCCGGATTACGACCAGACTTGGCAGGTGGCTCACGGTGTCGATCCAGCCGAGTTGGGTAGGGTGCTCGACGCAACGCCTACTGCAAAAGCAGTCATGGTCTTCACTCCGACTTACTACGGAGCAAGTGCAGACGTGAGTGCCCTTGCGGAGAAAGCGCACTCACATGGTCTGCCGCTCATAACCGACGACGCATGGGGGCTGGACTTTGCCTTCTGCAGTCGTCTGCCACGGTCTTCGATGGAGTCGGGCGCCGACCTTGCCATAGGGTCCGTCCACAAGAGCCTGGCGGGCCTGTCACAGACTTCGGTTCTCAGCCGCAGAGGGAACCGAGTCGATCCTAAGCGGCTGTCACTGGTGTTCGAGCTGGAGCAGTCGACGAGCGCCTCGTCGCTCCTGCTCTTGTCGATCGACTCGGCGCGGAGGCAGTTCCAGCAGCAAGGCGAGAAGCTGATAGGCCGGTCGATCGACTTGGCGGAGAGGCTCCGCTCCGAGATCGAGCGGATGCCTGGCCTGAGCTTGATGGGCCAAGAGATCGTCGGCCGGCCCGGCGTGCTCGCACTGGACCCCACCCACGTCTGCTTCGACGTATGGGAGCTCGGCTTGACCGGGTTCTCGGCTGCCGATTGGCTTCGTCAGCATCATGGGATTCACTTGGAGCTTTCCGATCACCGTCGCCTCATGCCGCTGGTGACCTTCGCCGACTCCGACGAGAGCATCGACCGGCTGGTGGCTGCCCTGAAGGCGTTGGTGGAGGACCGCAAGGGGGCAGACATGGGCCGGATACCGGAAGTAGGCGACCCGGCGGCCCTCCGCATGGAGACCGTCATGCTGCCCCGTGACGCGTTCCTGGGACGTACCGAGTTGGTTCCGTGGAAGCAGGCGGCCGGACGGGTCTCGGCGGAGATGATCTGCCCGTACCCGCCGGGCATACCGGTGACGGCTCCGGGAGAGCTGCTGAGCTCGGAAGCGGTCGAGTATCTCCAAGAAGTGGTGGCGGCCGGGGCGATGGTGGAAGGCTGTGCGGACGAGAGCCTGGCGGAGCTCCGGGTTGTCGCGGACTGAACGGAGGCCGTTCCCGACTCGTCGACCGGAAGTCGGAAGCGAGCGAAGGCGCAGCAACCGTGTGCCGATCGATCGCTTCCTGGGTGCCGTCAGCAGTTCTCTGGGGATCGCAGAGCTGGCAGCGGCGTCTTCAGTGGCCAGAGCTGTCGGGATTGGGGTCTCCCCACGGGCCACCTTGGCGATTCGTGTGGCAGGAGCCAGGGAGCTGGCGATGCCGGACCGCTGGTTCGGGCGCCAAGAGGATGCCAAGAGGATGGAGTTTGTAGGCGCGCTTGGAGGGGGACGGCCAGAGCACGGGGGACTTGACCGGAGTCGTGACGGTCGACCGGTCGCCTGAGGAGACGTACCGGTTCTGGCAGCGCCTGGACACCCTGCCGTCGTTCGTCGCCCGCCTGGACCAGGTGAGGGAGGACTTGGGAGGCAGGTCGCACTGGCGAGGATCGTCAGCCACAAGTGGCCTCTGAGTCGGGCGTCGGACGGGTTTGAGATGTTCAAGAAAAGGCCGACGCGTGGGAGAAGGTGGTGCTCGAGCCCTGAGACCGGCGACTCGGCCACGAGACCGTGGGTCGGCCGTGGGGTCGGTGTCGGGCACGGAGCACGGTCGGCCTGCGAGTGGGTCCCGGCCCTGGTTGCAAACGGGAGCAGCGCGGGCACGAGTGTCCCCGACGGGTGGAGGGTAGTGCGTTTGGATGAGGATCGTCGTGGTGGGCGGGACGGGCAACGTCGGCACGGCAGTCCTGGACGCCCTTTCCTCGGACGACCGCGTGTCAGCCGTCACGGCCCTGGCTCGGCGCCTTCCGACCAGATGCTGGCCCAGGACCGAGGTGCGCTCGGCGGACATGAGCCGTGGCGACTTGCGGCCCCACTTCGAGGGAGCACAGGTGGTCATCCACCTCGGGTGGCTGTTCCTCTGATGCCGTCTTCCGTGCTGAAGCAGGGAAGGCTGCCGGTCGTGCCTTACCCGGCCGGCCTGCACCTGCAGGCGGTGCACACCTCCGACGTCGCGGCGGCCTATCGCCTGGCGGCGAGTCGACCGGGCAGGTGCGGAGACGGGTCCCCCCGCTCCCGACTCCGAGCGGAGCCGCTGGGCGCACCTGCTCGGTGGGGTCGGCGCCAAGCCCCGAAATCAAGCCCCGAAATGACGCTTTGGCCGGACTCAGGTGCAAGTAGGACTGGTGAGGGGGGCTCCATGCCGGTGTGGATCTGCGAGGCGTGCGCGAACCACTTCCCACCGACGCCGGCGCCTCCGGCTACCTGCCCGATCTGCTCGGACGAGCGCCAGTGGGTTCCCCCGTCCGGTCAAGGTTGGACTACGTCCGAAGCACTCTTGGCTGCCGGCCACCACTGCCAGGTACGGACGGTCGAACCGGGACTGACCGGTGTGGGCGTGGACCCCCCGGTGGGCATCGGGCAGAGGGCCTTGCTGGTGCAGACCGAGGAAGGCAACCTGCTGTGGGACCCGCCAGGTTTAGTCGACCGATCCGCCGTCGAAGCCGTGGCCGCGCTCGGACGGCTCGCGTTCGTGACCGCCAGCCATCCCCATTTCTACGGAGCGACGGCTGATTGGCATGACGCTACCGGAGCGCGGGTGGTGGTGCCGGAGGAGGACGCAGGGTGGCTCACCCGCTCCGACGTGCCGGCGACCTCGTGGGGCGGGGCATGGGAGATCCTGCCCGGAGTGACGCTGGTGCAGTGCGGGGGACACTTTCCCGGAAGTGCCGTCGTGCACTGGGCGGCCGGCGCCCAAGGCGCCGGCGCGCTGCTGACAGGCGACACGATCATGGTGACGCCGGGCCGAGATCGGCTGACCTTCGTCTGGAGCGCCCCGAATCATCTGCCGCTGGCGGAGGGCGCCGTCCGCCGGATTCGGGAGGCCGTGTCGCCCTATCGGTTCGACCGAGTCTACGGAGGGTGGTGGGACAGTGTGATCGAAACCGGAGCGCAGCAGCTGCTCGACGCCTCGGTCGAGCGCTATTGCCAGCTTCTCCGCGGTGAAGCCGCTCGTTGAGCAGCCGGCGGCCGGCGTGGGGCAGTCTTATCGGCCGCCTCTGAGGATGCGCCGGAGGACCAGTCGGCCGTGGAGGCCCGAAGACTCCGATTGATCCAGACAGACCACGGTGGCCGCATGGTGACGGCGCTGATCGGTGGCCGCATGGTGACGGCGCTGAACGTGGATGGCACCCTGTCAGAGGCCGGCGTGGCGGAGAGGACCCTGGAGGGTCGAGAAGCGATGCCAGGATGTCGGAGCGAGGCGAACCCGCCGGCAACCGAACAAGTGGGTCGATGACAGTCGATGACAACTGTCACATCCTGCGCGTACCCTCTTTGCGTGACGGGGACCATGCCTGGCTGGCACTCGAGGGAAGGGAGGTCGGGCAGTTGACAATGCCTTTCGACGAACTGGTCCATCTGCGCCAAGAGCACCCGGCTTGGCGGCTGCTGCGAGCCGACAACGCTGCTCTGGTGCTCTCCTTTCTCGGCCGGGTGTTCGTCGACGGCAACGCCGGCGCTCTCCCCGCCGAGGAGTTGGCGTCTCAGCTCGACGACGATCTCTACGCGCTCAACGAGCGTTTGGGGGCGGGCGCGTTCCCACGTCCTGCGACGGCATATCTGGACGAATGGTCGTCGGCAGAGCGGGGATGGCTGCGCAAGTACTACCCGCCTGGGTCGGACGAGCCCTACTACGATCTCGCCTCGGCCGTGGAGAAGACGCTGCTGTGGGTGGGTGAGCTTCCGCCCCGTGAGTTCATCGGGACCGAGTCTCGGCTCAACACCATCTTCGAGTTGCTGCGGCAGATGGTGTTCGGTGCCGACGACGACCCTGAAGTGCGACTTGCCGAGCTGAGGCGTCGGCGCCAGGCCATCGACCAAGAGATTGCCGCAGTGGAGCGCGGAGAGATCACGGTCCTCGACAGCGTGGCGCAACGAGACCGCTATCAGCAGTTTGCCCGCACCGCCAGAGAGCTTCTGGCAGATTTCCGAGAGGTGGAGGAGAACTTCCGTCGGCTGGATCGATCCCTGCGAGAGCAGATTGCCGGTTGGTCGGGCTCCAAGGGGGACCTGCTCGATGAAGCGCTGGCCAATAGGAGAAGCATCTCGGAATCGGACCAGGGACGAAGCTTCCAGGCTTTCTACGACTTCCTGCTGTCGTACAGTCGCCAAGGAGAGCTCACGGACCTGCTCGAGAGGCTGGTGAGGATTCAGGGCCTGGACAACCAGGACTCTCGACTGGCCCGTATCCATTTCGACTGGATCGATGCCAGTGAGCGGACCCAGTCGACAGTCCGTCTCCTGTCTGAGCAGCTCCGCCGGTTCCTGGACGACAAGGTATGGCTGGAGAACCGTCGGGTGATCGATCTGCTCCGTTCGATCGAGGCACAGGCACTGGAGTTGCGCCACGAAGCCGGGCCTCCGCTGCAAGTCGAGATCGACGACATGGCGGTGACCGTGGGACTCCCGATGGAGCGGCCGCTGGCTCGGCAAAAGCCGGCCGTGTCCCTGGCCGAACAGCAGGTGGAGGAGGGCCACGACGAAGTCGACCTGACGTCGATGCTGGACCAGCTACACGTGGACCGTGAGCAGCTGGCCAGTCACGTGCTGACGCTATTGGCACACCGGGACCAGGTGGCGCTGGGCGAGGTCGTCGCCCGCGAGCCGCTGCAGCAGGGTCTCGCCGAGCTGATCGGCTATCTGTCGCTGGACAAAATAGGGCTGGAGATCGTGTTCGACGAGCAGCGCCGGGAACGGGTGGCCTGGAGCACCGAGGGCATTGAGCGAATGGCCGACCTGCCGGCGGTCACGTTCGCCCGCCACGTCGTTTCGGATGCCGAGGAAAGCAGGCGGCCGTGATCGGCTCCGAGGAGCAGCTGGGCGGCCCTGTCAGCTCACTGGCTCCGTTCGTGGCACGGGACGATGCCCGGCATGGCGGCTTGGCGGCAACATCGACATCACCGGCGGCCGCGGGATCTGATCGCGAGCTGTCGCCGCTCTCGGCGGTGGTGGTCCACATCCTGAAGGGCCCTCTCTACCGCGACAGCCACGAGAGGCACTGGTGCGATCTGCTCAGGCTGCAGACGGCCGTCGCGGACTACGTGGCCGTGCTGGGACTGGTGCTGATGGTCGACGAGGCGGAGGGCTATGCGTACCTGCGCAGCCGACCGGCCGACCCTGACGAGCCCGAGCTGCCGCGGCTGGTCGGGCGACGAGCGCTGTCGTTCCCGGTCAGCGTGCTGCTCGCTCTGTTACGCAAGCGGCTGGCTGAGTTCGACGCCAGCAGCTCGGACGTCCGTCTGGTGATGAGCCGGGAGCAGGTCGTAGAGATGCTGCGCCTGTTCCTGCCGGAAGCCAAGAACGAAGCGAGGCTGGTGGACACTATCGACACCCACATCAACAAGGTGGTGGAAATGGGCTTCCTGCGCAGGCTCCAGGGTGAGGAGAATCGCTTCGAGGTCCGGCGCATCCTGAAGGCGTACGTCGACGGCCAGTGGCTGTCGGAGCTCGACGGCCGCCTGACCGAGTACCGGACCCAACTCACTCGAAACGGATCGGACAGCAGCGCGTTCGGTGTAGACAGCAGGTCGGAAGCGATCCCGGCCCGCTTCGACGGACGCCGTCCCGAGCAGCCGGGGAGGGAGGACCGATCGTGAGCTCGACCCTGTTCGGCATGGCCGACTGGGAGGCGGTGGAGCCCTGCCGCACGCCGGGCTGCCGGCTGCAGCGGTTGGAGGTCTACAACTGGGGGACATTCGACAAGAAGATCTGGTCGCTCGAGCTTGGCGGCCGGAATGCGCTGCTCACGGGTGACATCGGCTCGGGGAAGTCGACGCTGGTCGACGCGGTGACGACGCTGCTGCTGCCGGCCCACAAGATCTCCTACAACAGGGCAGCGGGGGCGGAGACGCGCGAAAGAGACCTGCGATCGTACGTCCGAGGGCACTACAAGGCGGAACGTAACGAGACCACCGGCGCATCACGCCCAGTGGGCCTGCGGGATGGTCGCCACTACTCGGTCGTACTGGGCGTCTTCGCGAACGTGGACTTCGCCACCACGGTGACGCTGGCGCAGGTGTTCCGCTCCCGAGACGCGGACCAGGGCCAGCCCGAGCGATTTTTCGTCGTGGCGGACACGGAGCTGTCGATCGCGAAGGCGTTCGCCGACTTCGGAACAGACCTGAGCCCGCTGAAACGGCGGCTGCGCAACGACGGTGCGAGGATCTACGACAGCTTCCCCGACTACGGACGGGACTTCCGCCGGCAGTTGGGCATCGAGTCGGAACAGGCGATGGAGCTGTTCCATCAGACGGTTTCCATGAAGGCAGTAGACAATCTGAACGAGTTCGTGCGCAGCCACATGCTGGAGCCGTTCGACACCAAGCGTCACATCGACGAACTGGTCAAGCACTTCGACGACCTGACCCGGGCCCACGACGCAGTCGTGCGCGCCCGAGCCCAGCTGGCGCTGCTGAGCCCGCTGGTAGACGATCTCGACACTTGCGACGAGCTGGCTGCCGACCTGCGGCAATCGGAGGCTCAGCAGGCGGCACTGCCTTTGTACTTCGGAAAGCGTACCGAGGCGGTCCTGGTACACGAGCTGGACGCACTGGCCGCTCAGCAGGCCGTATTGGACCAGCGGCTTACTGGCGTGGACGCTGTCCTCGCCCAGCTGCGGCAGGCGGAGAAAGAGTTGGAGCTGCAGATCGCCGGTGCCGGCGGCGATCGTCTGGCTGCGATCGAACGGGAGATCGACGATCACCGGCGCGACCTGCCACGCCGCCAGCAGAAGCAGGACCATTTCAATCGGCTTCTGGCCCAGGTGCGCATGGAGCCGGTCACCTCATCCCGTAATTTCGCTGCCGTCCGAGAACGAGTCGCATCTCGACGCCTGGCATCAGACCGGGAGCGGGCCGAGGCGCAAAACAGTTTGAACGAGCACCTGTTCGCTCTGCGCGAACTGGAGGACGCGGGGGCGCAGGTGAACGCCGAGCTACGCAGTCTGCAGGGACGGCGCAGCAATATTCCCCGAGCCAGCCTGGAGCTGCGGCTGGCCTTGGCTGAAGACTTGGGCCTCGAGGCCGAGAACCTTCCATTCGCCGGCGAGCTCCTCCAAGTCCTACCGGAGGCGGCCGACTGGGAGGGCGCCGCCGAGCGGGTGCTGCGGAGCTTCGCACTGTCGCTGCTCGTGCCGGACCGCCAATACGAGGCCGTAGCAGCATGGATTGACGCCCACCACCTGGGCGCCCGCCTCGTCTACTATCGGGTTCCCGCTCGGGTGAGCCAGATAGACCCGCCCGAGCGGCGGTCGGCCCACCCGCTGCTGCTTGATCATGTCGAAGTGAAGCCCGATGCGCCCCTTGGGCCTTGGGTGGAGGCGGAGCTCGTGCGCCGAGCGGACCACGCGTGCGTCGAGTCGGTTTCCGACTTCCGCACGACTCGCAAGGCGGTCACGCGAGCAGGGCAGATCAAAGATCGGGACCGACACGAGAAGGACGACCGGCGGCGCATAGGCGATCGGCGGGACTATGTGCTGGGGTGGACCAACGAGGCGAAGGTGGAGGTGCTGGTTGCCCATGCGCAGGATCTCTCCCGTCGCTTGACGGAGGCGTCGGCGATCGCAGACGAGCTACAGAGGCGCCAGCGGCAGATCGAGGGCGACCTCCAGGGCCTCGCCCGTCTGGACGAGTACAGCAGTTGGGAAGAGCTTGACTGGCAGGCCTCGGTGAATGCCATCTCTGCCTTGGAGGACGAGCGGCAACGCATCACGTCGGCATCGGACGTGCTCGGGCGGCTCGCCGCCGAACGGAGCTCCGTACGCCAACGGGTCGTCGAGGAAGCGCGCGAGCGGGACGACGTGCTGCACCAGAGCGGCAAGTGCGAGAACGCCAGGGACAGGGCAGGACGGGAACTGGAGCATGTTCGTGCGCTCCTGGCAGAAAGCTGGGCGTCGGCGATTGCGCCGGAGTCGTTCGAGGCGCTCGAAGCGATGGCGGGAAGGGCACTGGGCGACGGAACCGTAGACGCCGTTCGGCTGGCGGACGCCCAGGGGAAGGTGCGAGAACAACTGCGCGGCCGCTCGAGTGACCTGAGCCGCCAGCTGAGCACCGTCGAGCTGCGGATAGTGCGGGGCATGGCGGGCTTCCGCAGCAGCTATCCGCAGGAGACGGCGGAGCTGGATGACTCCCTCGGGTCGGGCGGTGAGTACCGGGCTCTACACGAACGAGTGGCGACCGACGACCTTCCCCGGTTCGAGCGGGAGTTCGAGGAGTACTTGCATCAGAACACCATCCGAGACATAGCAGGGTTCTCGGCACAGCTGAACAAGCACGAGCAGCAGATCCGAGACCGGATCGAACGGATCAACGAATCACTGGCCGGTATCGACTACAACGACGGCCGCTATATCCGGCTGGTGCCCGACCAGACGCCAAACCTGGAAGTGCGCCACTTCCGTTCCGAGCTCCGGGCATGCACCGACAACGTCGTGGGCCCCGAAGCGGCAGAGCAGTATTCCGAGGAGCGCTTCGCGCAGGTGAAGCGCATAATCGACCGGTTCAAGGGCCGAGAGGGCTACTCGGACCTGGACAGGAGCTGGACACGGCGAGTGACAGACGTGCGGCAGTGGTTCGTGTTCTCCGCTTCGGAGCGGTGGAGGGTGGACGATACCGAGCACGAGCACTACGCGGACTCGGCCGGAAAGTCGGGCGGCCAGAAAGAGAAGCTGGCCTACACGATCCTGGCCGCATCCCTGGCCTACCAGTTCAAGCTGGACTGGACTGCGACCCGGTCCCGCGCTTTCCGGTTCGTGGTCATCGACGAGGCGTTCAGTCGGGGGTCAGACCTCTCCACCCGGTACGCGCTGAGCCTCTTCACCCGCCTCGGGCTCCAGCTGTTGATCGTCACCCCGCTGCAGAAGATTCGTGTGATCGAACCTCACGTGGCGGCCGTGGGGTTCGTCGAGAATCCCGCAGGGAACGATTCGCGGCTCCTTTGCATGTCGATCACCGAATACCACCGACGTCGTCAGGGCTCGCAGGCCACTCCCACGAGCACCCAGCTCGACGGCGAGGGTGGGGAGGAGGCTTTGATCGCAGCCGCAGGGAAGGGATCGGTCTCCTGGCAGTCCTGACGCGCGACTGGACGACCGTGGACGACGTGGCTCGTGCGCTGCGCAAACGGTGGGACCGTGGTCACTTCCTCAGGGACTATGCCCAAGGTGTCGCCTGGACGCCGGTGGAGCTGCCGATCCGATCTCCCTCCCCTCGGGACCTTCTCGACCGATTTCCGGCGGTGGTGGCGTGGGCGAAGCGGTTCGAGCGGGACTCGAGGACGGCCGCTGGAACGCGGCGATTCGCCGTGACGTACCGCACGTTGGGAGGCAGGCACCTGGGGACGAACTCGGTGCCAGCCCGAGTGCGAGTGGAGACCTTCGGACAGCTGTGCGCCCTGCTCGGCACCAACAGGGAGGTCAAGGCCCTGGAAAGCTTGGTGGCGCAGACGGAGACGGCCTTCCCTGGCCTGGTCTCATGGGTGGCTGCCCACCCGCTGCTAGCCCTCGAGCATCGGCAGCAGTGGCCGGACCTGCTGGCGACTGTCGCTTGGATCTGCTCGCACGACCCAGGACCGCTCTACCTGCGTCAAATTGACGTCGAAGGTGTCGACACCAAATTCGTCGACCGCTACAGGCGCCTCCTGGACGAGATGCTGACCCACCTCCTTCCGCCCATTCGGATCGACGACCGCTTCACGACGTCCGACTTCGCGCAGCGGTTCGGGTTCCGGGACAAGCCCAGCATGGTCCGGTTCCGACTGCTCGACCACGAGGCGGCGATTCCGGCACCAATCAGCGAGCTGACGCTGCGAGCATCGGAGCTAGCCGCCCTGGAGCTGAAAGCGGAGATCGTATTCGTGGTGGAGAACGAGATCAGCTATCTGGCTTTCCCCAAGGTGCCGAGGGCAGTGGTGGTGTTCGGCTCTGGATTTGCGCTTGGAGCGCTGGCTGATGTGCCGTGGGTGGAGAAGCGACAGCTCGTCTACTGGGGCGACATCGACACCCACGGCTTCCATATCCTTCATCGCATGCGGGCCCGCTACCCGTCGGTCAGATCGATTCTGATGGACGAGCGCACTCTTCTCGCTCACCGGCAACAGTGGGTCCGGGAGCCGGGCCCCACCAACCGACTGCTATCGAACCTCACCGACGAGGAGCAGACCCTGTACCGAGCGCTGGTCGAGGACCGGTTCGGGCCCTCAGTCCGTCTGGAGCAGGAGAGGGTCCGGTTCTCCCTGGTCGAACGGGCGTTGGCACGTATCGGTTCGCCAGCAATTGAGCAGGCCGTCGCCCTCCGATTAGATGTTGATACTGCCGAGAGTCGGCCCACTGACTTGAATCCCCCGGACGGGGGCGATGCTGACGGGGGCGATGCTGACGGCGGCGCCACCGCTTGACCGGCGGCGCGCAACCACCCATGATGGCGGTCGTGGGTGAGGCTGATCCGGTGTCGCCCATGTACGACCAACTTCGTTCGGCCCTGGGACTGGGGTGGGTCGAGACGAGCGTTACCGGCGACAGGCGGCTGGGACCGACCTCCGATGGGGTGTGCCGGCTCGGCCGCTCGGCCACGACCGGGTCGCCTGGTCGCAGTAGCGTGGCGGGCTGGCGGCCATTGACCGGGCAGCGTGAAAGGCTGCCGAACCCGCACGGTTGCCGGGGCGCGGGGCGCGAGCGTCATCGGTGGAGGTCGAAGCGGTCGAGCTCCATGACATGGTCCCACGCCGCCGCGAAGTCCCGGACGAACTTGTCGTGGCCGTCGCTCGACCCGTACACCTCGGCGACGGCCCGCAGCTCGGCATTGGAGCCGAACACCAGGTCGGCTGCAGTGGCGGTCCACTGCGGTTGGCCGTTCGACCTGGACGCCCCCTCGTAGACGTTCTCGACCGTCGAGGCGACTCTCCACTCCGTTGACATGCTGAGCAGGTTGACGAAGAAGTCGTTGGTCAGCTCTCCGGGCCGGCGAGTGAGGACGCCGTGGCTGGACTGTCGGTAGTTGGCACCGAGGACACGTAGTCCACCGACCAGCACGGTCATCTGCGGGACGGAGAGGTCGAGCAGATTGGCCCGATCGACCAGTAGCTGCTCCGGCGCCTGCTTGTCGCCCTGGCGAAAGTAGTTGCGGAACGCATCGGAGGTCGGTTGCAGCACCGAGAAGGACTCGACGTCGGTCTGGTCCTGGGTGGCATCGGTCCGGCCAGGGCGGAACGGCACCGTCACGTGACGACCTGCCCGCCTCGCCGCCTCCTCGACCGCTGCACAGCCTCCCAGGACGATCAGATCGGCGAGAGAGACCCTCTTGCCACCTGACTGCGAGCGGTTGAACTGTTCCTGGACGTGCTGGAGTGTCCGGAGGACCTTGGCGAGCTCGGTCGGGTCGTTCACGTCCCAGCTCTTTTGCGGCTCGAGACGGATGCGGGCACCATTCGCGCCGCCCCGCTTGTCCGTGCGGCGGAAGGTCGCCGCCGAAGCCCACGCAGTGGAAACGAGCTGCGACACCGACAGGCCCGACGCCAGGACGCTCGCCTTCAGCAAGGCCACTTCCGGGTCTCCGACCAACTCGTGGTCGACCGCCGGCACCGGGTCCTGCCACAGCTGAGGCTCGGGGACCCACGGTCCGACGAAGCGCGAGACCGGCCCCATGTCCCGATGCAACAGCTTGTACCAGGCCTTGGCGAACGCCTTGGCAAGCTCCTCGGGATGTTCGTGAAAGCGCTTCACGATGGGCCCGTAGGCCGGGTCCACCTTGAGCGCGAGGTCGCTCGTCAGCATCATCGGAGCGTGCCGCTTCGACCGGTCGTGTGCGTCGGGCACAGTGCCCTGGGCCGCGGGCTCCTTCGGCGTCCACTGCTTGGCACCGGCGGGGCTGGTGATCAGCTCCCAGTCGTAGCCCAGCAGGTTGTCGAGATAGCCGTTGTCCCACTTGGTGGGTTCGTTGGTCCACGCACCTTCCAGGCCGCTGCTGAGAGTGTCGGCTCCGCTGCCGCTGCCGAAGGTGTTCTTCCAGCCGAGACCCTGCTGCTCGACGGGACATCCTTCCGGCTCCGGTCCGACGTAGTCGGCGCTCACGGCCCCATGGCACTTGCCGAACGTGTGGCCTCCGACGATCAGTGCTGCGGTCTCCTCGTCGTTCATCGCCATTCGCCCGAAGGTCTCCCGGACGTCCTTGGCGGAGGCGAGGGGGTCGGGGTTGCCGTTGGGTCCCTCCGGGTTGACGTAGATCAGCCCCATCTGCACCGCCCCGAGAGGATTCGCCAGCTCCCGGTCGCCGCTGTAGCGCTCGTCGCCCAGCCACGTGTCCTCGGCACCCCAGAAGATCTCGTCCGGCTCCCATATGTCCTCCCGGCCAAAGCCGAAGCCGAACGTCTCGAACCCCATGGACTCCAGCGCGCAGTTCCCGGTGAAGAGGATCAGGTCAGCCCAGGACAGCTTCCGCCCGTACTTCTGCTTGACCGGCCACAGCAGGCGCCGCGCCTTGTCGAGGTTGGCGTTGTCCGGCCAGCTGCTGATCGGTGCAAAACGCTGTGCTCCCTGCCCGCCGCCGCCGCGACCGTCGGCGGTTCGGTATGTCCCCGCCGCATGCCACGCCATGCGGACGAACAGCGGGCCGTAGTTGCCGTAGTCGGCAGGCCACCACTCTTGCGAGCTGGTCATCAGCTCGGTTATGTCTCCCTTGAGCGCCTGGAAGTCGACGGTAGCCACTTCGTCTGCGTATCGGAAGCCCTCGCCGAAGGGGTTCGAAGGGCGCGACTGCTGGCGCAGCACTTTCAGGTCGGGCTGGTTGGGCCACCAGTCCTGATTGGTCCGCGGACGATGTGCCGCCGGCTGTGGGGACGGAATGACTGGGTTCTCGCTGCCACTGTCCGACATGTGTGCCCTCCTGGATCCGGGATGAGGTCTGGTGCTGTGCGCACTAGGCTAGTCCGAACCTTAGAACTAGTCAACTTCCGTAAGCGTTACAGTCGAATAGGATCGACGTTCCCCGCGTATGGACAGGAGCGGACAGGAGGAGAACCATCGGCGAGCTGATCGAACGGCTGAGGGAGCGGGGGTGGAGAGTCACCACCCAGCGACGGGTCGTGGCGGAGATCCTGACCGGCGAGCATGTACACCTGACCGCAGACGAAGTGTACGGACGAGCTCGACAGATCCTGCCGGAGATCAGCCTGGCGACGGTTTACAACACGCTGAACGAGCTGGCGGACATGGGTGAGCTGCTGGAGATCGTCGCCGGGGACGGGCCCAAACGCTACGACCCGAACGTCACGGAGCTCCACCATCACCTGCACTGCGTCGGATGCGGGAAGCTGCGGGACATAGTTCCGGACGGTACCGAGCAGTTGCGGCTGCCGGAAGGTCGACGGCACGGCTTCGAGCTCCTCGATGTGGACATCGTCTTCAGGGGCCGCTGCCCGGACTGCCGCGCCGCACCGCCGGGCGGGGCTGACGCTCGGCGAAGCCCGGTCGGTTAGCAACGGTTTCGGGGGCGCAGGCTGGGGCGGCGCCGTGGGCGCCAAGTCAGTAGAGCGTCTGGACGCCGGGGCCGGTACGACATGACACGGGGATCGGTTGACACGGGGATCGTACGCCATGACGGGTGCTTGGAAGCCGACTGCCGCTCCGGGGAGCCCGGGACTACCCATCCGGTCTGGGCTGCGAGCGATTCGAGCACGAGACGGCCATGCGGCGCGCACCGGACGGCACCCCGCCGAGAGATCAGTCCGCCCGCCTGCGCAGGCCCGGGTTCGGTCCCTGGTGGAATCCGAGCTTCCGGTACAGACCGTCGCCGTCCCTGGTGGCGTGCAACTCGACAGACGGGACGCCGCGGTCGGTGAACCAGTCGATCAGTGCAGCAGCTATGGCCCGAGCGAATCCTCGCCGGCGCCAGGCCGGCTCGGTGACGACCCACTGCATGTACCCCACCTTCGCAGATGGATTGCCGGGGGAGGGCAGCCTCGTTGCGATGGACCCCGCTCCGGTGGCGGCCAAGCGGCCGGGACGTGTCGGAGCATCGATGACGAACACCGCGATGTCGTCGCCGAGCCGACGGCGCACATGCTCGGTCGCGGTCAGATGCCAGTCCTCGCCGAATGCATCCATACCCATCGATCCGTACATCAGCTCAGCCAGCCGGACGATCTCGTCCACGTCGTCCATACGGGCTCGGCGAGGCGCCGGCACCTGTAGGCCGCCTGATGGCGACAGCTCCCCCGCCATCTGCCGATGCTGGTCGCCCATCGGTCCATCATGTCGCATCGAGCCAGGCGCGAGGACGCTTCCGGAACCGAGCGTCCCAGGTCTTCCCAGGTCTTCCGCGTCTCCCCAGGTCCCCGCGTCTCCCCACGTAGCCTGCACCGTCCCGCAAGGCGCCGCCTGCCGTTCCACGGCCAGACTCACGGTCAACGTCCGCGCGTGTACCCCACGCCGACGCCGGGTCCACCGGGGGGCGCCTCTCTACCGCCACCGGGTGTAGGTTCGTGCGCCGTGGCCAAGACGAGCACCGGCCCGGCGGCGCCGCGGTTGGCGCGGGACCTTCCGCTCCTCGACGGCCCCAGCCTCTGCGACGAGACAGAATGGAGCGGATCGCAGGTGCGGGGAGACCTGTCTAGTCAGTTGGCCGATCGAGTGGAGATAAACAGCTCGAGACTGGTGGAGACTTCACTGGTGGGCACCGAGCTGTACGGCGTCCGCCTGGTAGACGTGATGGTGGAGCGGTGCGATCTTTCAGGGGCATCTCTGCAGGAGGCGACGCTGCAGCGGGTCCAGTTCACCGACTGCCGCCTGTCTGCAGTGACATTGTCTTCGTCTCAACTGCACCACGTTCGATTCGTCGACTGCAAGATGGACGACGCCAACTTGCGCATGGCGAACGGTGACCACGTGGCGTTCCAGCGCTGCCTCCTGAGGGGAGCCGACCTCTATGCCAGCCGGATCTCGTCCTGCTGGCTGCTGGACAGTGACCTGTCCGGGGCGGAGCTGTCCAAAGCGGACCTGCCAGGAGCCCGGCTGCACGGGTCGACCATCGACGACCTGAGGGGAGCGACTTCGCTGCGGGGAGCGGTGATCGACTCGTCCCAAGTGCTGCCCTTGGCGAGAAGCATGCTGCCGGCCCTCGGAGTCGTGGTGGACGACGAACGCAACTTCGATTAGAGGTACACCGACCCCTTCGTTCGCGCCCGAGCAGGAGATGGCAAGCGACATAGCTGGCGGGGACGGGGTGGAGCGTAGTCTTCGACGGTGAGACCGATAGTCGAGCGCCTTTTGCCCGCGCGGCTGGGGCACCGGTTCCGGTGGCTGATCGCCTCCTCTCTGGTGACCAATCTGGGCGATGGATTCGCCCTGACTGCCGGCCCGCTCCTCATGGCCTCTCGGACCCACGACGCAAGTGTGGTTGCACTTTCCCTCCTCCTGCAACGGTTGCCGTGGCTCCTGTTCGGGGGCGTCTCCGGAGTGCTCGCCGACCGGCTCGACCGAGTTGTGCTGTCGGTCACCGTCGAGCTGCTACGGGCTGCGGTGCTGGCGCTGCTGGTTGTCGCCATCGTCACCGGATGGGCCTACGTGGAGACCGTGCTCGCCGCTCTGTTCTTGGTCGGTACGGCCGAGGTGCTCAGCGGCACTGCGATCGTCTCGATCCTGCCGTCGCTGGTCGACAGAGACGACATCGCACTGGCGAACTCCAGAAGGCTGGTCGGGTTCGTCACTCTGTACCAGCTTGCCGGTCCGGCCATCGGGGCCACCCTTTTCGCCGCCGGACCGGCGTTGCCATTCGGCGCCCAAGCCGCTCTGGTGGCCCTGGGTGCAGTCCTGATGTCGCGGATACGCCTGCCTGACCGCGGGCCGGCGGCTGGTGGCGCCTCTCGGCTCGGGGCCGAGATGGTCGACGGAGTGCGGTGGGTTGCCCGCCACGCCGCCGTGCGAACGCTGGTGTTGACTACCTTCATCTTCAACATCACCTTCGGGGCGGCCTGGTCGGTGCTGGTGCTGTACGCGGAAGAGCGGCTGCATCTCGGACCAGTCGGCTTCGGAGTACTGACCGCAGCCGGTGCCGCAGGGGGCCTGTTGGGAACGCTGGGCTATGGCTGGCTGACCCGCCGCGTCAGCCTGGGAAATATCATGAGGGCAGGGCTCATCGTCGAGACGTTCACTCACTTCTCCCTTGCGATGACCACGTCACCGGTCGTGGCCGCCGGGATCATGGTCATCTTCGGCGCCCACGCTTTCGTATGGGGGTCCACCTCCGTCACCGTTCGTCAGCGGGCGGTGCCGGAGGCTCTCCAGGGCCGGGTGGCGAGCGTCAACAACACCGGCCTGTTCGGCGGCCTCGTGCTGGGCGCCGCCCTGGGCGGCCCGATCGCCCACCGGTTCGGCGTGACGGGGCCGTTCTGGTTCGCCTTTGCCGGCTCGGCGCTGTTCGTCGTGGTCATGTGGCGGCAGTTCGCCCACATAGCGCACGAGGACTCGCCGGTCGGGCTCGACTGACCGAATACCCACTGATGACCAGAGCGCCGCGGCTCCCCCAAGGTGCCTCCGCGGCAGTGGTCGACGACGGCAGTCTTCCGGTCCGACGCCGGGGCCGAGTCGCCATTCGACGGCCGTCGGGCGGTCACTTGGCGGTAGTCGAGCTCCAGTCGACGCGCCGTCCCATGAACGCAACGAAACGGTCGAGTGTCGTGGCTCCGTCACCGACGGGTTGCTCCGCTCCGAAGGGGTTGCCGGTACCCATCATGTCCCGGTACTCCGGTCTCAGCATGGCCTTGGCCGCGGCGAGAGCGGCCGCCGCCAGATCCTCGTCGCAGCTTGGCAGTTGACCGGTCGCCGCGGCCAAGTCCCAGGCATGGGCGACGATCTCGCTCAGGTACATGTCGACCAGCGTCGACCCACGATACGTCTCTCCCCAAGGCATGGTGGTGGTCTGATCCAGGCGGTCATCCGTCCACGCGGCCGCCGCCTCGGCGCTTGCCTGGCGGAGCTGTCCCGACGCTTCGGCCAGCTCTACATGGGGAAACTCCTCGCCGGTGGGCGGCTCGCCCCGTCCGAGCGCCACAGCACGCCACCCGGCGCCGACCAGATGGTCCACGAGGGCGGCGACATCGTACTCGGGACACGGAGTTCGCCCGCCGAGCTGGTCGAGGCGTACGCGGTCCGCCACATCGGAGGCGCAGCGGTAGGCGGCGACGAGTGCCGGGCGGTGGTCCGTGGAGTCGGACTGGGAAGCTGGGCTGTAGTTCATGGCTCCATCCTGCGCCTGAATAGTGGCCGTCTGCTGTCCTACTTTGTCGGGTCGTCGGCGCTTGTCGCCGCCCGGCCGTAAGTTGCCCCCGCCGGCCGAGGCCGCCCGCCGGACGAGCCACTGTGGACCGCTGCCATAAGGGACGCCGGGCCTGACCTGGAGGGACGCCGGGCCTCGGCCGTCAGGGTGCGACGATGGTGGCGGAGGTTGCGGAGGACACCGTCGAAGCGATCACCGCCGCCATTACCTCTGCTCGGGCGGCTGCGATGGCCTCCTCGACAGCAGTGCCCACCCCAAGACCCCTGCCGAGCTCCTCGGCACGACGTTCGGCCTCCTTACGACGGGTCCTGTCTTCCACCACGCTCCCGACCAGATTGGCAGCGCCAACCAACCCAGCCAGGACGGCGGAGTCCTCGTCGGGCGGCGATTCTCCCAGCAGCGTCTGCCGCAGCCGCTCATCCACTTCCGCCTCGGAGGCATGGTCCCGTTCCGGCAGGCGCGTGCTGGGGAACAGGCCCAACACCTTGTGCTGCTCGGCCGCCAGGACACCGTCCTGCACCAGGCGTGCAGCAAGCCGGGGCACGAACGGCTTCAGCCGCCCAGGCAACCCTTTTACCCACCATCGCAGATCGTGCACCCGGGGTTCACCGGCGATGACGGCCGCAGCGTCATCGAGCACGCCCCCGACCGTCGCAGCGTGTGGGACGGCCCTGACCTCGGAATCCACAGTCGCTATCCTTCCTCCACGCAGCAGGTCGACCAGAACCGCACCTGCCAGGGCGATGTCGACGTAGGGGCGGCCGATAGTGCCCTTTTCGTCGTCCAGCGCGATCAGCAGCAGTTGCTCGTGCAGCAGGATCGAC
This sequence comes from Actinomycetes bacterium, assembly GCA_021795215.1. Taxonomy (GTDB): domain Bacteria; phylum Actinomycetota; class Acidimicrobiia; order Acidimicrobiales; family JAKAOS01; genus JAJYPS01. The sequence continues at coordinate 4,987 of JAJYPS010000037.1, read as the reverse complement.
ATCGTCACTGAGCCTCCCTTTGGCAAACTCGGGCTGTCCCGGAATGCCCAATGGTAACTTCGGCCGACGTAAACCTCTCCGTCCGGCGGTTCGGGTTCCGGGTTCGGCGTTCGGCGTGGCACGACTCGTCCCCCCGGCCAGTGTGACTCGGTCCCACCCTCGGCATCGCCAGTCGGCACCCGTGCATGGCCCTGGACTCTCTGCGTGGCGCTACTATTCCACCACTAGGATACTCGCGTGGGGGAATCGACCGAAGTGCGACTCACCGATGCAGAGCTGGCCCTGGTCGGACTGCTCGCCGAGCAGCCACGGCATGGCTACCGACTGGAGGCGGTGATCGCAGAACGCGGGATGCGGGAGTGGACTTCGCTCGGTTTCTCCTCGATCTACTACGTGCTCAACAAGCTGCAGGCACGGGGACTCGTCTCGAGTGAGCGCCCAGCCAGGACCAAAGGCCGAAAGGTCTACTCGCTCACGCCGGCCGGGATCGCCGCCTGCTCGGCAGCCACCCGCGACGCCTTGGAGAGGGTCGATCCGGTGCGGTCATCCGTGCTGGTAGGTATGGCCAACAGCCCCACGCTTCCACCAGCTCACGTTGCCGAGGCGTTGACGCTCCGCCGCCAGACGGTGCTGGCCCGGATCGAGACCATCCGGGCCACGCGACTCCGTCAGGAGCCGCTGCAAGCCTCTGTTTCCGCCATCTTCGAGCACACCATCGCCCTGCTCCAGGCCGAGGCGGCGTGGATCGAAGGTGTCCTGACGCACTTCGAGGAGAGCAGGTTGCAGCCGTACGACGTCAAGAAGGCGCTAAAGAACCTCTACGCGGCGAGATCAGGTGCTTTCGAGATCTTGGACGTACCCGAGATGTCGTTTCTCATGGTCGACGGGCACGGGGACCCGAACACGGCCCCTGCTTACCGGGAAGCCGTCGAAGCGCTGTACTCGGCCTCGTACGCGGTTCGGGCCGTAGCGAAGGCGACGACGGGGCGGGTGCACACCGTGGCCCCGCTCGAGGCCCTGTGGTCAGCAGAAGATTGGGAGGTCTTCCGCACCCGGGACAAGGACGCATGGGGCTGGACGCTCATGATCGCCCAGCCCGACTGGATCACCTTCGATATGGTGGAGATGGCGCTGGCCGACGCTCGGAGGAAGAAGCCCATGGCGGCGCTGCGGCACGTTGGCTTCGAGCGCTACAGGGAGGGACGCTCCGTGCAGATCCTGCACGTCGGCTCCTACGACGAGGAGGGCCCGACACTCGAACGGCTCCACAAGGACTTCCTGCCCGCCAACGCTCTGAGGCCGACCGGCCGCCATCACGAGATCTACCTCTCCGACACCCGGAAGACCCCCCCTGCCAAGCTGAGGACCATCCTGCGCCAACCCGTCACCGGAGCCGCCTGATCCGACGCAGCCCGGCGGCGGACCGATGGCCGGCGGCGGACCGATGGCCGATCAACTCGCACAAGTTCGTGGCCAACGTGCCACACCCCCGTCGACCAGGACGTTTCGAAGCCAGATCAGGTCGGTTCCGAGAGACCCAGCCCGCCGGCGGCCAGACAGCCGCCCTCGAGCGACTTGTCGCCTTCCTGGGACGACAGGTCGAAATGGTCTGCTGACCGACCGCAGGCTTCGGGAGCAGCTTACGGCGACATCCCCCACCGCTGCAGGAGCCGCCCCGGAAGCAGTCGGGCGTGGAACGTCCGGAGCAGGTTCACTGGAAGGTCACCTACCGGACGGTCACCTACCTTTGAACTCCCCGCTCAACTCCTCGCTCAGGTCCGATTCTGGTGTTCACCGAGAACTTGTCCGGTCCCGGATCGTAGAGGCGTGGCCAGCCTCCCTCCGTGGTCGTCTCATCTACCCCCGGCCAGCTCCGGCGGCATGGTCCAGCTCGTCCATTCCAAACTCGCTGGTCACGGTGGCTCCGCTTCGTAGGTGACCGGGTGGAGGCCCAGGTGACGGCCGAGCGTCGTGGCGCCATGTCCGGTCAGGGTGAGGCTGCGTCGGTCCGGATGGCGAACGACGCAGCCGGTGTGGCACAAGGCGGCGAGCAGCGCGGCGCCGAGGCGGCCGGCCAAGTGGTGGCGCTGCTCGGTCCAGTCGGTGCAGAACCGCAACAGGGGGCGGCTGGAGCGTGATGCGGACAGTAAGTCCGGCAGGTCGACACCGAGGAGGCCGAGCACTGCCTCAGCGTCGGGACCGAGCCGGTAGGGGTGGGTTGTAAGCGCGGCGGCCAAGCGCTCGCCGGGACGGCGGGAGGCGTCTGCGACGCCATCGACGGCCACCAGGACTTGTCGGTCGAGCAAAGCGGTGGTGACGGCGACTCCGAGGCGGCCGGCCAGGTGGTCGTAGCAGCTGCGGGCGGCCCGCAGTGCGGCTGCCTGGGTGCCCTGGCGCAACGAGCGCACCGGAGCGACCGGGGCGATGGTGGCGAGTGCTTCGAGCACCGCTGCGACGTGGGGGCCGCTGAGGCGGTAGTAGCGGTGCCGCCCGGAAGCCTCGACGTCGACGAGGCCTCCGGCTCGCAGCTTGTTCAAATGGGAGCTGGTCGCCGGAGCCGACAGGCCGGCCTCGGCAGCCAGCATCGAGGCCGGCAACGCCCTGCCGTCGAGCAGGGCCGAGAGCATCCGGGCCCGGCCGGGATCGGCGATCAGGGCCGCCACCGCAGCCAGATCGGCGTCGCCACCGATGCCCACCGGCGTCCGTCGCAGATCGGTCGGGATCATCACCTCCAGCATGGCACGGCCATGCTTCCATGCCGCTGGAAAGGTTCTGGGGCGAGACTTGGAGCCGTGCAGCCAAACGAACGAGAGAACCAAGGCCGGCCCGCCTCCGCGCAGGGTAACGACTTCGGCCTTCCACGGACTACCAAGGTGCTGATCCTGGCGGCCATGTCGCTCGGCCAGTTCATGGTCCAGATGGACCTCACGATCGTCAACGTGGCCCTGCCGAGCATCGGCCGGGACCTGCGCGGCTCCGTAGCAGGGTTGCAGTGGGTGATCGACGGCTACAGCGTGGCGTTCGCGAGCCTGTTGCTGGTCGGGGGCCGGTTGGGGGACCGCTCGGGCCACAAGCGTGTCTACCTGGCCGGGTTGGCGATCTTCGCCTTGGGATCGGGCCTGTGCGCACTCGCCCCTTCGCTCAGCTGGCTGGTCGGGTTCCGAGTGCTCCAAGGAGTCGGCGCCGCGATCGAACTGCCGGCAACACTCGCCATCGTGAGCCACACTTTCGCCCCCGGACGGGAGCGCTCCCAGGCGATCGGGATCTGGACCGGCGCGGCCGGCAGCTCGCTGGTGATCGGACCCATCCTCGGCGGCGCTCTGATCGGGGCGTTCGGCTGGCGGTCGGTGTTCATCGTCAACCTGCCGGTCGTGGTCGTGATCGCCATCGCCACCCTTGCCACGCTCGTCGAAGTGGCCGAGGCCCGACCCTCCAGGATCGACCTACCCGGTCAGGTGCTCGGCGCCGCCACGCTGTCGCTTCTTGCCGCTGGCACCATCGAAGGCGGCAGTGGTGGGTTCATGAGCACCCTGGCGCTCGGTCTCCTGGCAGCCGGAGCGGCGAGCCTGGTCGGCTTCCTGGCAGTCGAGTCTCGCCAGTCCGACCCGATGCTGCCGCTCGGCTACTTCCGTCTGCCAAGTTACTCCGCCGCCAACGGTCTCGGGATCGTCATGGGGTTCGTCGCCGGAGGGCTACTGTTCCTCTACGCCTTGTTCTTCCAAGTAGTTCAGGGGCACGGGCCCCTGTCAGCCGGTCTTCGCTTCGTACCCTTCACCCTCGCCTTTGTCGTCACCGGCCCGATCGCGGGGCGACTGATCGACCGAGTCGGACATCGAGCGCCGATGGCTGTGGGCTGCGCTCTGATGGCTGCGGGCTGCCTGGCGCTGGCCCGGCTGAGCACCACTGCCGGCTCGGCGTTGCAGTCTTGGACCCTGGTCCTCGTCGGCATCGGCTACGGGCTCACCTCCACACCGATGGCCGCCGTAGCGCTGGGTTCAGTGCCTGCTCAGCGTGCCGGCATGGCGTCGTCGACCAACCTCACCGCCCGCCTGGTCGGTGTGGTGTTCGGGGTAGCGGTGCTCGGCGCGTTCTTACCGTCCACCCGCTCCAGCGGTCGACGATTCGTCTACAGCTTCACCTCGGGGCTGCACGACGCCCTCCTCGTCGCCGGCATTGTCGCAGTCGCCGGAGCGGCAGCCGCGGCTCGGTTCGTCACAGCGAAGGCGACCACCTGACAACCAGCACCGAGGCCCCGGCGCCCGAGGCGTGCGGCCTACCGGCTGATCGTGCGGAGCACCTCTCGGACTGCCGTGACGACCTACCTTGCCTGCGATTGCCGGCACCATCAGTTCGGGACGTCGAAATGCGGTGCTCAGGTTACGCTCGGCCGGCCCGGTCACACCCGTGCCGTGTCCCGGCGGAACCGCCAGACTGCACCGCCACTGAAGACCGCCAGCCAAAACACGAGGTTAGCTGCCCATGCCCAGCGAAAGGCACCAGCGACCAAGGGGTAGTGGACGAGTTGGTCGAGCCCGAACAGCGGCGTGAACTTGGCAGCGGTCTGCAAGGCAGGAGAGAACTGACTGAGCGGGATGAACAGTCCCCCGCCGAAGGAGAAGAGCATCAGCACAGAGCCGGTGATCTGCATCACGTTCTCCGAGGGCAGCAGGTATCCCACGAAGAGGCCGAAGGCGGCGAAGAGCAGCGAGCCGATCCAGACACATGCCGCCGTGACGACCCAGAGGTAGACCGGCATGGAGGGCTTGCCTGCGACGATGCCAGCGGCGTAGACAGCCACCACCGACATCAGCCCGAGCACCAGGGAGGCCAGCATCTTGGTCACGACATAGGCGACAGGCGTCAGTGGGGTGACTCGAAGCTGGCGGCTCCAGCCCAATGCGCGCTCGACGGAGACCATCGCTCCCCCGCTGGTGGTGGCGAGAACGGCGCCGTACAGGGCCATGGAGACCATGATGAACGCAGAAGC
>JAJYPS010000127.1 GCA_021795215.1 Actinomycetes bacterium | reverse complement strand
CAGCAGAGTCCTGGCCGGCAGAGTCCTGACCAGCAGAGTCCTGACCAGCAGAGTCCTGACCAGCAGAGTCCTGGCCAGCAGAGTCCTGACGCTCCGTCGGCTCGTTCCCGACTGCCTCGGTGGAGATGCCGGACGCTGCTGCCACATCGGGTGTGTCCCCGGTGACCGCCTTCTTCCGGGGCCGCCGCTTGGGCGCCGGAGGCGTCGGGGAGCCCGGGTCGTCGGTGGTGGAGGTGGAGAGCTTCGCCGTAGGGCCGCCGCCGCGAGTCCTTGCCTGATGGGATTGCTCGGGGACCGTCCCCGCGTCCTCCGTCCCCGCGTCCTCCGGAGAGGCGTCCGCCGTCCCGGCCGGTTGCCCGACCACCGCAGCCTTCCTCCGGGTACGCCGCCTGGGGGCCGGCGGCCGGGTGGCGCCCTCGCCGACAGCACCGCCCTCACCGACAAGGCCGCCCCCACCGATAGGACCGTCCTCACCGACGGCACCGTCCTGCGCCCCGGCCGTGCCAGAGGTGCCGGGATCGTGTCCCGCCTGGCCTTCGATCTCGGCCTCGACGGTCTCCTCGCTGGGTTGACCGCTCACATGGGCGAACTCGGGCAGGGCCAGCTCGATCCCCCTCCTGGGAGGATCCAGCGCCTGCACGAGAAACGGTCTCCTCTGGCCCCGTGCGAGCACGTCCCGAGCGCGGCGCGGGGGTGGCTGGCCCAAGCCGGACAGAGGTACGTACGCGTGGGTCTCCCCGATGGTGACGAACGCGCCGTGTGAGGTGAAGCTCTCGACCTCTCCCTCCAGCACCGTGCCCAGCGGGTGCTCGGCGATGAAGGTTATGAAGGCAAGCGGAGTGTTTATGGCCTGTGCCGGTGGTGCTCCCCGGCGCCGCCTCCTGCCCGGCCTCGGGGCATCGGGCTCGACCACTTCCTGGGTTGCCTCGGCGATCGCCTCGCTGACGGCGGCCGGTTTACGACTGGAGCGCCGCCTGGGACGCCGAGTTGCGACGTCCGCCTCCTCCGCCTCCTTCCCGGCGTCTGCGTCCGCCGTTGCGGCGGCGAGGGCGGACCCGCCCGCACCGTCTGCTGCAGCCGCGCGGGAACGCACCGGCGGCGGGACCTTGGGCACCGGCATCGGCTGGGAAGCTTCCTTCGAGCCGACCCTGACGAGGCTCCGCTTGGCATCCCGAACGGCGACGCGGCTCTTGGGGCCCCTGACGGGGGTGCGGGGAGTGAAGATCCACCCCACGCCGGGCACCGGCTTCCCGCCGATGAGGCGATCCTCGTCGAACAGCCACTCGTGCTCCCCGTGGAACTCCTGGAAGGAGTCGTTGGAAAGAACGGTCGCCCCGGTCCGCTCCGCTATGCGGAGCAGAAACGCGTCGCCCCTGCCTATGGCCCCCGCGGGAGGGGAGACGAGGTCGCCTGCCGCCTCGGCCTCCTCGAACACCTCGCGTTCGGGTTCCTCTATCCGATGGCCGAACGAAGCATCGACGACGACGATGATCTCCACACCGGGGAACTCCCGCTGGAACTCCTGTACCGCCTCGTCCAGCTGGGCAAGGCTGGGCAGGGACCGACCCTCGGTGGCTATGTTCGACCCGTCGACTACGACGTGGTTAAAGCGCATGTCCCTTGTAGTCAACCATCCACGAGAGGCGAACGGTGCCATGGTGCCCCTCTGGAGCGAGTCAAAGGGCAGGAAAAGTACGGGACAGCAGATCCTGCGTCTCGAGCGCGTGCAGGGCGGCACTCCCCGTGGCGGGGCTGCCGGAAGGGGCCCGCGCCACCGCCCGAAGGCGCACTCCGTCCGGCAGGACGTGATGCAGCCGCCTGTGGGCGAAGCTCCAGCCGCCCATGTTCTCCGGCTCCTCCTGCAGCCACACCACCTCCGAAGCGTCCGGGTAGCGGGCCAGCACCTCCGCGAGCGGTCCGGAGGGCCACGGATAGAGCTGCTCCAACCTGACCACCGCCGCGGACGACGCCGGTGCACCTGCGGCCGCCAGCGAATCGCGCCTGGCGATCGCGTCGTAGCCGACCTTGCCCGAGCACAGCACGACGGAGCGGACCTGCTCCGGCGGCGACGGGTCGTCCAGCACGTACAGGAACCTTCCGTCCACGAACTCCGATACCCGGCTGCGAGCGTGACGAGCCCGCAGCAGCGACTTGGGAGTGAGCACCACCAGGGGTCGTTGCCCCTGCCTGCGGGCCTGCGATCGGAGCAGGTGAAAGTACTGGGCAGCGGTGGACGGCACAGCCACGGCCAGGTTGTCCCCTGCCGCCTGCACCAGGAACCGCTCGAGCCTGGCCGACGAGTGGTCCGGCCCCTGGCCCTCGTACCCGTGAGGAAGAAGCAGCACGAGCCCCGACCGCTGGCCCCATTTGTCCGCAGCCGACACGACGAACTCGTCGATCACCACTTGGCCGACGTTGGAGAAGTCGCCGAACTGGGCCTCCCACGCCACGAGCGCATCGGGACGAACCACCGAGTACCCGTACTCGAAACCGAGCGCTGCGTACTCCGACAGCAGCGAGTCCACCACGTGGAACTGTCCCTGCCTCCCTTCGCCGGACGGGCACCGACCCGGGGCGTCGAGGTGGGCCAGGGGTATCCACTCGATGCCGCTGCGGTAGTCGACGAGCGCAGCGTGGCGCTGGCTGAAGGTGCCTCGCCTGGTGTCCTGACCGGCCAGGCGAACGTCGGTCCCCTCCAACAGCAGTGACCCCATCGCCAGAGCCTCGGCCAGTGCCCAGTCGACCTCGCCCGACTCGTAGGCGGCGGCCCGCGTCTCCAGCTGGCGGCTGAGCTTGGGATGGACCACGAACCGGTCGGGAGGCCGGTGGAGCGAGGCCGCCACGCAGTCGAGCGTCGCCTTTTCCACGCCCGTCGGGGGCGACGGCAGGTCGTCCGCCGGCAGGGGCGGAGGGGGGAGAACGGTCGGGCGGGGAGGAGCTGACGACCTGGTCTGCTCCAACGCCGACTGGAGCTTGGCGGAGAAGTCGTCCAGGGCCCGCTCGGCCTCCTCGATGGTCAGGTCGCCCCGGTTGATCAGCGCTTCGGTGTAGAGCTTGCGCACGCTGCGCTTACGCTCGATCCGGTCGTACATCTGGGGCTGGGTGAAGCTCGGCTCGTCTCCTTCGTTGTGGCCGAAGCGGCGATAGCAGACCATGTCGATGACCACGTCCTTGCGGAACGCCTGGCGGAACTCGAACGCCAGCCGGCCCACCCGGGCGCACGCCTCCGGATCGTCTCCGTTGACGTGGAATATCGGTGCCTGCACCATCTTCGCCACGTCGGTCGGGTAGACCGACGAGCGGGCCGCCTCCGGGGCCGTGGTGAACCCCACCTGGTTGTTTATGACCAGGTGCACCGTGCCCCCCGTCCTGTATCCCTTCAGGTCCGAAAGATTCAGCGTCTCCGCCACCACTCCCTGGCCCGCGAACGCCGCGTCGCCGTGGACCACCAGGGGAAGGATGGCCTGCCCCCATCCCTCGCCCAGCATGTCCCTTCGGGCACGGGCCATGCCTTCCACCACCGGGCCCACCGCCTCCAGATGGGACGGGTTCGACGCCAACGTCACCGGTATCTCTGCGCCGGACCCCGAGACGAACTTGCCCGACGCTCCCTTGTGGTACTTCACGTCTCCCGAGCCCTGGACGCTGTCGGGGTCGAGGTCGCCCTCGAACTCGCGGAATATCTCGCCGTACGATTTGCCGACGATGTTCGCCAGCACGTTCAACCTTCCCCGGTGGGCCATGCCCATGACGGCCTCCTCCAGGCCCGCTTCGGCGGATGCGTCCAGTATGGAACCGAGCACGACTATGGCAGACTCCCCTCCCTCCAGCCCGAACCGCTTCTGGCCGACGTAGCGGGTGTGGAGGAACCGCTCGAACGCCTCGGCCGCGTTCAGCCGTTCCAGTATCCGGGCCTGCTCCTCCTCATCGACGCCGGTCTCGGCACCCTCCACCTTCGCCTGCAGCCATCGCTTCTGCTCCGGGTCCTGGATGTGCATGTACTCCAGGCCGGTGGTCCGGCAGTAGGCGTCCCGCAGAAGTGTCAGTATCTTGTCGAGAGTGAGGGTTTCGGCACCTCCGAGATGGTCTGCGAAGAACTCCCTGTCCAGATCCCAGAGCGTCAGCCCGTAAGTAGCGGGGTCCAGCTCGGAGTGGAAGTGGGGCAGCCTCATGCCCAACGGGTCGAGGTCCGCTATCAGGTGCCCCCGTACTCTGTACATGTTGATGAGGGTTTGCACATGCACCTGCTTCTGCAGGTGATTCGCCCCCCCGTCGACCGGGTTGGAGTCCCTGCTCCAGCGGGCCGGCTCGTAGGGCACCGCGAGGGAGCGGAAAACCTCGTCGTAGAACCCGTCCTTGCCCAGCAGCAGTTCCCCCACCCTCGCCAGGAACAGGCCCGACTCGGCACCCTGGATGATGCGATGGTCGTAGGTGGAGGTGATGTTGACCACTTTCGACACGCCCATGTCGGCCAGTCGCCCGAGATCCGCCGCCTGGTACTCGACCGGCCAGTCGATCGCCCCGACGCCCACGATGAGGCCCTGGCCGGCCATCAGCCTGGGCACCGACTGCACCGTTCCCAGGGTGCCCGGATTGGTCAGCGTGACGGTGGTGCCGGAGAAGTCGTCCGCCGTGGCGCGCCTGGTCCTGACCTTGCGCAGCAGCTCCTCGTACGCCAGCCAGAAGCTGCGGAAGTCGGCCGTGTCGGCGGAGTGGATGCACGGAACGACCAGGCTCCTCGACCGGTCCGGCCTGACCGTGTCGACTGCCACCCCCAACCCCACCCTGCGGTGGCGGACCACACCGGGCGTCCCGCTCCCGTCCACGTCGGCCACGAAGGTGGCGTTCATGGCCGGCACCGCCACCACCGCCTGGACCACGGCGTAGGCGATCAGGTGCGTGAAGCTCACCTTGCCGCCGCTCGTCCTGGATAGGTGCTCGTTGACGATCGCCCTGTTGACCTCGAGCAGCTTGGCAGGAACAGGCCGGACGCTCGTGGCGGTCGGCACCGCCAGGCTGGCCTCCATGTTCGCCGCCATCACCGCCTGCCGGCCGCCGAGGGGCCTTGCCTCGGTGGTCGCCGGAGCGGCAACCTGCGGGCCGCCGGAGGAGCGGTCGGCGAAGAACTCGCGCCAACTCTCGCTGACCGCAGACGGATCCCTCCGGTACTGCTCGTAGATGTCGTCCACCAGCCAGGCGTTGGGGCCGAACGCGCCCCTGTAGGGCTCCTGCCTACCTCGCGGCACGATCAGATGCTACCAGCGGGCCGACTCCGCCCGGAGCAGGCGCCGCCGGCCGGGTAGCGTGGTCGGCCGTGGCCCCGCAGTTCATTTACACCATGTCCGACCTACGCCGGTTCTACCCTCCCGACAGGGAGGTGCTGAGGGGCATCAACCTGTCCTTCTATCCGGGAGCCAAGATCGGGGTGATCGGCTCCAACGGATCTGGGAAGTCGTCGCTGCTGCGGATCATGGCCGGCCAGGACGACGGGTACCAGGGCTCTGCCCGCCTGACGCCCGGCTTCAGCGTCGGGTACCTGGCCCAGGAGCGGGAGCTGGACGACTCGAAGGACGTCCGAGCCGTGGTGGAGGAGGGAGTGGCCGAGTCGCTCGAGCTGCTGTCCCGGTTCGAGGAGGTCGGCACCGCCCTCGGCACGCTGGAAGGCGAGGCGATGGA
>JAJYPS010000036.1 GCA_021795215.1 Actinomycetes bacterium | reverse complement strand
CCATGTCGTTGATGAAGGCGGGCTGGTCCCCGGCCCCGCTCTGGTTGGAGGGCTGGAGGCCCCATTCGGGTATCGCGATCGGCTTGGCATGCTGGGCTGCGAAGCTGGCCAGGAAGTTCAACCCGTTCGGCTCAGTAAGCAGGGTGTTCCAGTTGAATGGGGCGTAGGAGTAGATGTCGGCTGCGATGTAGTCCACGTAGGCGTTGCCGGGGTAGTAGGCGGCGGTCCCACCCGAGAGCGTCCATCCGGGGTTGAAGTTCCACACGAAGCGGAAGTGCTGACCGGGAACCGACCGCATCGTGTTCACGATGTTGCGGTAGTACTGGGTAAAGCTGGCCGCCTGGCCGTTCGCCTTCCATGGGAACCAGTTGCCGTTGAACTCCCAGCCCGGCCGGATGATCGAGCTCGCCTGTCCCTGTGCCACCAGGTTCTGGGCGAGGGTCTTGAAGTAGCCGTTGTAGGATCCGGCCGCTCCTGCCGCGAGCGTCGCACCGCCGGTGTTGGGGATCATCGGGACTCCCCACACCATCGTGTAGCCCTTGTTGGACCAAGCGGAGGTCAGCCAGCCGATGTTCTCCATCGAGGACCAGCTGGTCGGGTCCAAGAACTCAGTCACGTAGTTGATGTGGTGGCCGAGCAGGCTCTGGTCCGCCTGCACACCCGCCACGTTCGCCGCTCCGGTGTACACCCCGATCACGTTTCCCGGCTGGGTCGTCGCACCGGCCACCGCCGGAGCACCGGGCAGCAGTCCCGCCCCCACCAGCCCGGTGGCCGCCGCGGCGGCCAGGGACCCTGCGAAGACGGACTTGGCGAAGTGCCGCGACAGCCGGTGGCGAAGGGACATACGGTAGTTTCGCCACTTTGAGTGGTCAACTTGAACGACCTCGCCAACGGAGCAAGCGAAAGCACGCCCGAACTGCACTGTGGCGGCTACCGGGTGTGGTCAAGATGAATCGACAGATGCGAGTCGATGATGCGTTCCGCACCGGAGGAAAGATCGGCCGCCGAACCGAGTCCCTACAACCTCACTTCTCGGATGGGCGGCCGTACTTCTCGGATGAGTGCCCGGATCGACGGGCCACCGCCTCGGCTACGGCGCCGTCGGGCAGGTGTCGGTGTCCAATCCACCACCGGCGATGGAACGGGATGCAGGACGGCGGACGGGCGACCGGCCTCGCCGCCTCCGCCGTCCGGAGCCCAGCACGGACAGCATCGCGAGCAGCATCAGGGTCCCCACCGATATCAGAGTGGCTGCTACACCCTGGCCCACCTTGGCGGGACGGTACTGGAATGTCACCGTGTGCCGCCCCGGACCCAACCGCACGCCCTGCACCAGTCCTGTCCTGACGACTCGAGTGCCGACCGCAGGCCGCCCCGGCGTCCTCACGAGCGCATGCCACTCGGGCACGTACGCCACGCTGCGATCCAGCTCCACCGGCACCGGCGAGGTCACCGCAATGGTCTCCGTCCCGTCACTCGATGAGCTGACCACACGGACCGAGGCGTGCACGGAGGCTTTTACCGGGACATGGGCCGCATGTGCTGGGGCCGGTGTTCCTCCGGCTGTCAGCGGGACCGTCCAGGCCTGCCTCGGTCGAGTCCTGCTGACGAAGATTCCCCAGCCGTGAACGGCTGTGCTCCACTTCCACCTCGACGGTGTCACTGCCCGGGCCAGCGCTGCGTCTAGGACGAAGCTGCCTTGAGGGGCCGACACGAACGCGGCCCTTATCGGCACCGAAGTGGTGCCGACGTCCTTCACCACCATCCCGACGAACCCGTGCTTCCCTGCCCCGTCCTGCCTCGCTCCCAAGCTGTGCGGTACGGCAATGTGCACCACTCGAAGGCCGGCACGAGAGGTACCGGTCGGCGTGCCGACCGAGGGCGCACCTGCTGGCGAATTGATCCTGGGCAGCCACTCCAGGGTGCCGTCGGGCGCCAGTAGGCCCACCTCCAGTCTGCTGCCGCCCAACGTGCCACTGGGAGCGACGGAGAGCTGGACCGAGGTCAACGCCACCGTCCCGCCGAAGAACCAGCCCTCCTGGTGCCCCGGCCCGAGAGGAGCGAGGGGGGGCGCGAGGGTGGGCGCCGGGACCTGAGGTCCGAAGTGGGTGCCGCCCGGCATCAGCTGGTTCTGCTGGTAGTGCAGCGTCACCACCCGGTACGAGCCGTTCGGGGCTGGGGCCGCCGCCAGAGGCTGCATGAAGCTCTCTGGCAGCGTCGCGAGCACCTGCAGGTTCAACGGTGCGAACCGGCCGCTCGCCAGTGCCGACGGGCTCAGACCCGCCTGGTTGTGAGTGGACGTCGCGTTCTCGTACGTAGCGTCCAGGATCGACCCGTACCCCTGGACGCTCTGTATCCCACGCTCGATGCCCAGGTCCGGGCTGCCGTCGACGAGCAGTGCCGAATAGTCGTACAGCTGCGGGTCGTACACCGCATAGCGGCCGTCCGGCGACAGGCGGGCGGCTATCGCGTTGGTCACTCCGCTGTGACCCGTCGCCTGCGCGGCGGTCGGGCCGAAGGAAGCGTCGCCGAACGCCGAGTAGATTCCGATGTCCGCCACGACGAACGCAACTGCAAGCCTGGTCCACCGCGTCGCCGCCATGCGCTCGCGAGCCCACGCCACCTGGACCGCACCCAGACATATCAGTACCGCTGCGCCGGCCATGGCCTGCGTAGTCAGAGTCGCCGAAGCCGAAGGGCTCGCGCCGAGAGCTTTCAGCATCGCCGTCGTCCCGCTCAGTGCCCACACCGACAGTCCTGCCGCTACGCCCAGCGGCAGCAGGGCCGCCAGTCTGGCCCATGTTCGCGCTGCACCGGCGCTCCGGGGAAGCGCCCCTCGGTCCAGCCACCACCCGAACAGGGCGCTCGCGCCCAGGTCGGCCCCCATGATGTTCCGGCTCTGCAGACGCTGCGACCCGTAAAGCGGGATGTGCACCAACAGTCGTTCGAGCGGAGTATGGCTGCCAAGTGCGAGCACGATCCCGACGGCGGCCATCACGGTCCACGTTCTCCACTCGCCCAGCGGAAGACGCCGCGACCACGTAGGTGCGAGCAGGGTCACGAAGCCGATCAGCGGCAGGATGCCGATGTAAGTCGATGCTTCCGGCAAATTGTAGGTGCCGAAGAAGTAAGGCAGCCCCAAGAGGCCGTAACCGCCCAACAGGTACGGGGCGACGGCCAGAAAGCCCTCCGCGGGCGGGAACGATCCAGATCCCGTGAAGACCGCCTTCGCCACTGCCCGCTGAGAATGTGCCACAAAACCGAGCCCCGGCCACCACTGGATCGCCGACAGGCCGAGCGCCAGAGCCGCACCCCCGGCGCCGTAGGCCAACAGGCGAAGCCACGCCCTTCGGTCACGACCCGATTGGAGCGCCCCGTAGGCGACGACCAGCACCGCCTCGTCCAGCATCGCCTCCGGTGCTCCGCCGAGAACTACCAGCGCGTAAGCGACGCCGAGCACCGCCATCCAGAACAGGTTCCGCTCGCGACCGTCGTGACGCACGACGTGCCGCACAGCCAGCAGCATCCAGGGCAGGCTTGCCATACCGGACGACATGTCCACGTGGACGGCTTGAGCCGCCGACGCTCCGGCGAAGGAGAACACGGCTGCCGCCATCACAGCCGGAACCTTGGACATCCTGCTCGTCCGGAACAGCAGGTAGGTGCCCCATGCGAGAGAAGCGAACAGGATCGTCTCCGTCAATGCCCAGGCAAGCGACACGGGTAGGACTGCGAACAGGGCCGTCGTCGGGTACGCAGCCCCGGCGTTGAACCCTGCCAGCAGAGGGCTGCCACTCCAGAGATACGGATCCCACAGCGGCGCCGTGCCGGAGCTGATATCTCGGCCGACCAACGCCCGCAAGGGCAGGTTCTGGCGCAGGTTGTCCCCGAAGGCCGTCACATGGCCGGCGACATACGGTGCGAAGAACGCCGCGGCGGGGATCCCCACCAAAACCAGTACCGGCCAAGCGGTCCAACGCTTGGCTGCGTTCAGCACGTCTTTCGGCTGGCGGTTAGCGGCGCACTCTGTTGCGCTCCCGGAGCCACGTCTTGAAGATGACGCCGGCGTAGTGAGCACCGTATGCGAGGTTGCTGCCCTTCTTCGACCGTCCCGCGGTGCGGGCCTTCATCGTCACCGGCCGCTCGACCACGCGGAACCCTCTTGCCAGCACCGCAATCAGCAGCTCCGATGCTTGGTACTGGTCCTGTTCCAATGCCAGGTCCGCAAGTACGTCGGTCCGCATCGCGCGGAAGCCGCTGGACGAGTCCGTCACTTTCGCTCCGGTCAGGGCGTTGATCAGAGCGGCGAACACCAGCACGCCTGCCGCACGCACCTTGTCTTCGTTCGCAGCCCAGCCAAGTCTTCTGGAGCCCTGCACAAAATCAGCCGTGCGGTCCACCAGCGGCTTGACGAGCCGCTCCATCTCGGCCGAGTCCCACTGGCCATCTGCGTCCACCGTCACCACGTACTGCGTCTCGTGCTCCAGCGCCAGCCGGTACCCCAGCCGCAAAGCCGCCCCTTGTCCGCGGTTCACCGGTGACTCGCACACGAAGGCGCCATGCTCCGCCGCCACCTCGGCGCTGCGATCCGTGCATCCGTCGATGACCACCAGCTTGTGCGTCTGAATGCCGCACACCTCGTCCGGAACCGAGTCCAGGACCCGACCGATCGAGCGTTCCTCTTGGAACGCCGGCAGGATGACGCACACCGGGCCCAGCTCCTGGTGCCCGTACCGATCCGAGAAGGCCTTGATCGCCGCCCTGTCGACCGATGAGTCCGCCAGCCCCGATCCCTTGCCGGCCCTTGCGAGGCTCATGCACCCATCCCGGTTGCAGACTCGGTCCCTCGTGACGGCTCGGTCCCTCGTGACGGCTCGGTCCCTCGTGACGGCGGCCTGGAGGCCGCAGCGACCCGCGCAGTGACGACGCCATTGGCTTCCAGTACGACGACGCTCATGTTCCGCTCCTGTCGCTGCCGACGACCTCCGGGCCGCCGATCGCCGGCGGACGGCTCGCGCTGCCGTGGCCGATCACGATATCAACTCCGGTAGCAAGCTACGCCACCTGCCCGATCGGACGGCCCACACCGCAACGGCCAACGAGAGCACCGCTACGGGGACGTACGCCGGCCCCACGCCGATGGACGACCCGTCCGGAAGGACGATCAGTGCGGCGACGACAGCCATGAGCGCGAGGGCGGGGAGATCCTGAGCACGAGTGGCGGCCAACAGCACCAGGCCCCACGTGAGGTACCACGGCCACAGCACCGGCCCGAGCAGGACCACGGCCAGGAACGACACTGCCAGCGCGGGAGGCATGCAGCGCCCCTTCGCCCTGAGCAGCATCGCCACGCTCAACCCCACCGCCGTGGCCGCACCGACCACCTGAGCCGTGCCCACGACCACCGACGTCGCCACGCCCGCCCCGAGCACCTGCAGAAGGTTCGCCACGGTCAACCCCACCGCAGCGACCGGCGCCGCCGCCAGCGTCAGAGCGGTTGGAGTACTCAGCGTCGACGGGTTGAGCCAGCCCCACCCGAGGCCCGCCAGCCACGTGGCAGCTGCCGCGACGATCAGCGTCACCGCCGCCGACTTGGCCATCACCTTCGCCCGTTCCGCAATCCGCTCGAACCGGTAGCTCCACATCATCCCGATGAACCCCACTCCGGCGACGGCCGGAAGCTTTATCGTCATCGCCACTGCGCACAGGGCAACTCCGGCCAACGGCCGGTCCTCCATCGCGAGAGCCACGCCGGCCACCAGGAAGCCGACCATCAGCGTGTCGTTGTGCCCCGACGAGATCAGACTGAACAGTGGCACCGGGGACAGCACTCCGATCCACAGTGCCCGAACCGGATCCGCTCCCATGTGCACCGCCAGGCGCGGCAGGAAGCGCACCAGCAGCACCACGCCGAGCATCTCGGTCAGCCGCATCACCATGACCGACCCGACCACCGAACCGCCGAAGACCACCATCACTTCCTTGGCGACGAACAGGAACAGCGGGCCGTACGGAGCCGGCGTGTACAGCCATACAGGAGCAACCGAGCTGAGCAGCGGACCAGGCGCAAGAGCGATCGGACCCAGCTGGTAAGGGTTCAGGCCTTCGTGGGCCAGCGTCCCCTGCGCGGCATAGCTGTACATGTCGCCGCTGAACATCGGCGGGCCCAGGAGCAGCGGCACGCACCAGGCGGCCAGGATCGTCACAACTTGGCGCTGTGACAGCATTCCCTGCTTCCCTAGCCGGCCCAGTTGCCACCAGGCGCCGACCATGGTCGCCAGCGCGGCGTAGAACAGCACCCACAGAACGGGGCTCGCAAAGACACCGCCAAGTGTGGGCAGTGTGAACCACCATCGGCCGCCGCCGTTTTGGGGCACATTGCCGATGTGGGTACTGGCCAACACCATGACAACGATCGCACCGAAGCCGGTCCATCCCGCGAGCGAGGCGTCGACCTGCCGCCTGCTAGCGACGAGTTCTCTTGGGCGCGTCTCCACAGTCCTCCTGGCTCCTGCGCTACCGGCTCCATCCGGCCGCTCCGAAGGCACAACCCCCGCAACTCCGGCGCACGTTCCGGCCGCTCCGTGCACTCATTCTACAGCGGACACTCCGATTTTCGGTGGCAGGGAATGCCCTACGGAGCCGCGGGCATGCGCCCACCACTTTCTGTGGTCGCTACATGCCTCGGCTTCGGTGTACCGGTCGTCCGGCCAGCCTGGCGAGAATTGTGGCTTCGGTGATCGAATCTGTTTCGACCCCGTCGCCTTGACGGTCACGAGCGGCTCTTCGGGCTCTCGCCACGGCGGTTGCGACGGCCCCCGGCTCGGTCTGTTGCGGCCACCGGGCTCCTCGGGGGTGACCGGGCAAAGTCGGGCGCTTCGTCTCGCTCCAGATCAGATAGCTCCAGATCAGAGCCCCCGACGGTTCTACGCCGTGCCTCCGGTCACCCCTGTAGCGCCGCGGTCTCCCGGTAGCCCGTCAGCCTGGGGCCTCACGGCGGCTGCCGTTGACCCGGGACCCGCTTGGTCTCGTGTCGACGGTTCCTCAGTACGGCGCGTGCAGGTCAGGGAACATCGGAAAGTGGCGGATGTTGCGCGTCAGCAAGTGGGCCCCGGTGCGGACGGCCGTGGCTGCGATGGCGAGGTCGGCGCTGTCGATCGTGTGGTGGCTGGCGAGCCACTGCCGGCCGAGCACTCCTGCGTCTTCAGCGACGTCGGCGTCGACCGGATGCCACACGAGGGTCGACAGCAGCGAGCGGGTCGCGTGCTCTTCGTCCGGTCGCATACCGGACAGCACCTCCAACCGGGTGATCTCGCTGGCCTGCAACGGGCCGGTAGCGCGTTCCCGCTCGAGAACGGTAGCGGCGTCCTGGTGGCCGCGCAGGTAGTCGATCAGCAACGAGGTATCGACCAGCGACGTCATGACGTGGGCAAGGAACGAGATCCCGAGCGCAGCTGATCGACCCAGGCGGCGCCGTCATCGGCACGGTCCGTCCAGCAGCCGAACGCCCTACGCATGGTAGCGAGGTCCTCCTCGCCCGAGCGGTGTGTGCCGTAGACGGTCTCGACCGCCTCCCGGATCAAGGCAGAGATGGACCGGCCCGTGCGGCGCGCAGCCGCGTCCAGGATGCGGCGCTCCTCTTCGGTGAGCGAGATCTGCGTCCGCAGCATGATGTAAGAATACATCATGCTGGAGTTGGTCGGCCGGCCTGTTCCGGCAGCGGACGAACCGCTCGGGAAGTGGCCGCCTGCCCCACGTCGAGGACGAGAGCATGGGCGTGCTGTATCCCCTCTGCTGGCTAACGCCTCGTCCAGCTTCATCGATCGCGCTGCAGGAGCCGGTAGGCGATGAATGACGGCTCGACGGCTGCTTGGTCGAACTCTTCCGGCCAGCGGCGGTGGTCCAGCGAGATGATCGCCCAACCACCCCGCCGCAGTCATGGAGCAGCCCCGCGGCGCCGAAGAAAGGGAAGCAAGCATCTGCAGTTCTATGGCATGCACTGCGGCGCTCGCAGCGCGCAGCTTCTCCCGGCCCGCAGGAGTGAGCTCGCTCGGCCGCCCACAGCCGTGGGCTCTGTTTCGGTCCGGGTTACCAGCCCCTGTCTTGCAGGGCGCGCAGGACCACCTTCATGGACAGGCGGGTGACGGACGCGAACCGTTGGCTTGCGGCTTGTGTCCAACCGAGTCCTCGAGATTTCCCGTATCCAACCGATCCTCGTTCATGAAGCACCGTCCCGGTTCGTCCGGGCGTCTCAGGCGAGTTGCAGGTTGGGCCGCCATCCGGACCCAGTTGACCTTGCCGGCCGGATTAGAGTCGACCGGTGTCGCTCCATCGAGAGGGGGAACCACTGAGGATCGGGCATGTGCTCGACCTTTCGGTGAAGCTCTACAGGGACAACTTCGGTACCGTCGTCACGGCCGGAGCCGTAGCTCTGTGGCCCCTCTACGCGATCGACTTCCTCCTGTCGGCCCTCCTCCCGTCCCGTGCCCACCTCGGTGCCACACCGAGCGCCCACCAGGTACGTTCGATGTTCGAGTTGAACGTCGCAGCCGTACTGCTGAACGTCGCCGAGTGGTCTATCGCCGTAGCTGTCACTTACAGAGCGTTCGCCGACTCTCAGTCGGGTGGTTCATGCGACTGGCGCCACTCCGTCAAATGGGGAGCCCGTCGCCTCGGCGCTTCTGCATCTCTGGCAGTCGCCGTCGACGCTCTCCTTGCAGTCACAGCGGTACTCCTGATGGTGGCCGCTTCCGCAGGAACAGGACCGAGTCCCCCCCTGCTCGCTGCTCTGGCCTGGTTCGCCGCGGCGCTGTTCGCCGCCGTGTCGTGGCCGGTCGCCGCCCCGTCGATGATGGCGGAAGGCAACGGTCCGATGGAATCGTTGGCCACCTCCCGGCGTCTGGTTGCCGGCAGACGGGGAAGGGTGCTCGGGGTCCTGGCCCTCGCCGTGGTGGTAATTCTCGTGCTGCGCGTCGCCATAGCCCTGGTGGTGGCTGTCGTCGGTGGTGCTCTGTTCGGAGGCTCCGCTGCTTCTCTGAGTGCACTGGCCGGGATCGCCTCGGTCATATCGGCCGTTCTCATGACTCCGGCCGTCGCGTCGTTGATGGTGGTGCTGTACTCGACTCTTCGAGGTCCTGCGGGAGAGCGTGAGCCGCAGGGATCGGTTCCGGGCGGCATCTGACCAAGGTTCCGGGCGGCATCGGACCAAGCCGTTACCGGAGGGCGAGGCTGCCGGCGTGTGCTGCCTCGGCCGGTTCTCGGGCCCGAATTTCGGCTGCCGCATCGGGCTCTGGGGGGCCTGTGCGATGCCTGTCCCCAGGAATACTTGCGGCTGCAACAGTGTTCCTTGTGTTGGTCGTCGCCACTACACGACGCCAAGGAGGAGCACCGATGCCCGCGGTTGACGTTTCCGATCTGAGCACACTTCCGAAGCTGGTCATGGGCCCGGGGACCGGACGTGTGAGGGATCCGCAGATGGTCAGCGACGCGCCCAGGGGCTTCGAGGGCGACGGGTTCCCCGTGCGGAGGGCGTTCGCCGGTGCGTCGCTGGCCGATCTCGACCCCTTCGTCCACATGGACCAGATGGGCGAAGTCGAGTATGCGCCCGGCGAGCCCAAAGGTACGTCGTGGCACCCTCACCGAGGCTTCGAAACAGTCACGTACATCATGGACGGCACCTTCGAGCACCAGGACTCGAACGGCGGCGGCGGTGTGATCACCAACGGCGACACGCAGTGGATGACGGCGGGAGGGGGGATCCTGCACATCGAACGGCCGCCGGAGAGTCTGGTCGTAGCCGGCGGGCTGTTCCACGGCGTACAGCTCTGGGTCAACCTGCCCCGCTCCCAGAAGCTGGTGGCTCCGCGTTACCAG
The DNA here is from genome assembly GCA_021795215.1 of Actinomycetes bacterium. GTDB lineage: Bacteria > Actinomycetota > Acidimicrobiia > Acidimicrobiales > JAKAOS01 > JAJYPS01. The sequence goes on along the minus strand of JAJYPS010000036.1, from coordinate 14,562 downwards.
GACATCCGCGGGGGAGAGGTCGGTCTGCTTACCACTCCCGATGCCGGCGCACTCGTGAGGGTCATCGCCGGAGACGTAGGGGGACACGCCGGCCCAGGGTCCACCTACACGCCGATGGCTCTGGTGCATGCGTCGATCAGTGCCGGAGCGGAACTGGCCCTTCCGTGGCGATCGGATTTCAACGCACTGGTGTACGTGCTGTCCGGACAGGGCGCGGTGGGCCGAGTGCATCGTCCCGTCGGTGGAGGCCAGCTGGCCCTCCTCGGCCCGGGTGATTCGATCGTGATCGACGCTGCCCGCACCCAGGAGAGCCGGTCGCCTCAGCTCCAAGTTCTGATACTCGGAGGAAGGCCGATCAAGGAGCCGGTCGCCTGGATGGGTCCGTTCGTCATGAACAGCCGAGCGGAGGTGCTACAGGCGTACGAGGACTTCCGAGCCGGCCGGCTCGGGGCCGTACCCGCCGTGCACGGTGCTCCTGTGTCGCTGGTGGAGTCCTAGCAGGACCGGCTCGTCCTGGTAAGGTCGCCGTGTGACCGCTCGCCGGGGGCCGACCGACGGATCGGCCGGCTTCGCCACCCGAGCGATCCACGGCGCCTCTGCGCCCCCTGTCGCACAGCAGCCTTCCAGTATGCCGCTGTACCAGACGGCTACTTGGCGTTTCGACACCACTCGCCAGTTTGCCGACGTCATATCGGGTCAGGCCGAGGGTTACGTGTACGGAAGGGGCTACGGCAACCCCACCGTGGGGGCGTTCGAGAAGGTGATGGCGTCGCTGGAAGGAACCGAGGCGGCGTTCGCGTTCGCTTCCGGTAGCGCGGCGATACACGCTGTCGTGACGATGCTCGCTTCGGCCGGCCAACGCATAGTGGCCAGCCGCAACCTGTACGGCGGCACGGTCTCGCTGTTCCAGCGGCATCTGCCGAGGATGGGCGTCCAGGTCCAGTTCGTCGACGTAGAGGACTCCGAAGCGGTTGTGCAGGCTCTCGACGGAGCGGCGCTGTTCTACGTCGAGACTATCTCCAATCCTCACGTGGCGGTGGCCGACCTGCCCCGGCTTGCGGCAGCATGCGCCGAAGCGGGCGTTCCCGGCGTTATCGACAACACGTTCGCTTCGCCGTACCTGTGCAATCCGTCGCAGCTCGGCTTCGACTACGTCGTCCACTCGGCCACCAAGTACCTGGGCGGCCATAGCGACCTGCTGGGAGGGGTCGTGTGCTGCACCGACGAGGGCCGGACCCGGCTGCGCAGCCACAGCTTGGACCTCGGCGGCGCGATGCAGCCGTTCGAAGCGTGGCTCTGCCTGCGGGGCCTCGCGACCTTGGAACTGCGGATGGAACGGCATTCGGCTACCGCCTCGAACCTTGCGGCGTTCCTGGTCGCCAGCCCGTCGGTCGGCGCCGTCCACTATCCGGGTCTCGATGGCGGTCGGTTCTCGGTGCGGGCCAAGTCGCTCCTCCGCCTACCGGGGGGCATGCTGGCCTTCGAGCATGTCGGCGGGTACGAAGCGAGCGCCGCCGTTTGCGACTCACTCCGGGTGGCCTGGATAGGTGCCAGCCTCGGAGGTGCCCACACTCTGGTTGCCCATCCCGCCTCCACCACCCATCGCCAGCTCGACGCCGCTTCCCGGCAGGCCGCCGGCATCTCGGACGGCCTGATACGTGTCAGTGTCGGCCTCGAGGACTCTGCGGATCTGATGGCCGACTTCTCCGGCGCTCTCTCGGCAGCCGGCGCTTCCGGCTGAACCGGGACACGCCTCGCCATGAGAAGCCGTCCCTACTAGGAGCTCCCAGTCGGCAAGCTCGCACCAACCGACCGCTCCTCCCACGGGCGGACGGGAGTCTCCAGAGCTGAGAGGCCCTTTAGAATGGTCGACGGTTGACGGAAGGGTGACACGGAAGGCGGCTCCATGCAGACGGTCAGCAAGTCTCAAGCCGCAGAGGCTGTGAAAGTTGCCCGGATCAGGGCCGGTCTCACGTGGAGGGAGCTGGCGGCATTGGTCGCCAAACCGACCGTGTGGACCGTTTCTGCCCTCCTCGGTCAGCATCCCATTTCTGCGGAGGATGCCGACATCATCGGCAAGGCACTGGGCCTCGACCCTGCGGTGATCGCCGCCTTGGAGATGCAGCCCACAAGGGGAAGCGGGACGGCTGTCCGCGCCGATCCGACCGTCTACCGCTTTTACGAAGCGCTCGATGTGTATGCCCCGGCGATCAAGGAGCTCATCCATGAGGAGTTCGGGGACGGAATCATGAGCGCTATCAACTTCAAGGTCGAGGTGTCGCGACGCGAGGACCCCACAGGAGACAGGGTGGTAGTGACGTTCGACGGCAAGTTCCTCGACTATCGATGGTGACGGGAGCCGCCGGTCGGCACTGCGACCGCCCGAACGACCGGGCGAGGCTTGCCGTCCTGTCGGGCGAAGGCCCACGTCAGGGTCAATTCACCCGACTTCGGTGGTGCTGGTGTTCGTCTACCCGCGCTGGCACAGAACCGTGGCGGTCGAGAGCACATTCGACTGCCCACTCGCCGTGACCAACGGCTTTATCGGCCGTATCGACCAACAGCAGCTGTTCTTGCCGGGGGAGGGCATCGTGGGAGTGATCGAGAAGGCGGTCCCTGTCCACTCCGCCTGAGCACACCCGTGAGGCGGCCAGCGACTGGGTCAGTCGCGGCGAGCGGTGCCCCCGTGCGCAGAGCAGAGTCAGCCTCTCAAGGCTAAGTCCCCGCAGTCTTGGCGGCATGCCACAGCGGGCACGCCTCCCGGTCGAACCCACTCCTGGGCCTGATCCTGTAACCGCAGCGGAAACCGCCCGACCCCTTGTGCTCGACCCTCTCGATCTCTGCCTCGGGCAGGAGCTGCTGGAAGAACTGCAATTCTGTCGCACACGCGAGGTCGTAGCGAGACGCTACACCCCAGATGGCGCAGCTGTGGAGCACCACCAGCACGCCTCCGCCCTCCAGCTGCTCCAAGTTCGCCAGGTAGCCCTCGGCGTCGAGCATCGAGACCAGCGTGGATATCTTCTCAGGCAGGCTCTTGTCCGCCAGAGCCCGGCTGGCCTGGCTCACCCTCCTCCGCCTCCTCTGCTCGAAAAGGCGCCGCAGCAGGTCCGGCTCCTCCTCTTCCACGTAACCCAGCAGCTCCAGCGAGACGTCGCTGTCGCCGGGGCCGAACAGCGCCTCGCCGAACTCGGTGCTGTGGTACACGTCCACCGGTCTCCCCGGCTTCCCCCGTTCCTGGCGGGACGCCACGTAACCGGCCGACTTGAGGGACCCGAAGTGCTGGCGAACCGCGCTCGGAGTGATGCCCAGCGTCGCGGCCACCTGCTCGGCCGAAGCCTCACCTTGGCGCTTCAGCGCTGTCAGCACCTGGCGCTGAGCGGGCGACAGCGTGGCGCCGGCCTGAAGGACGCGGTTCACGGCAGGAAGCCTATCTTCCCCCGGTAGGGTTGCACATGATAGACAAGGTACATCTTTCAAAAGTTGATCGTCGCAGTCCAGTCCAGTGATCGCAGGTCCAGTCCAGTGAAGGAGCCGGTGTTCGGATGACCCAGGTTTCGAGCGACGTCCGCGAGCTTGCCAGTCGGGAGTACCAGTACGGCTTCGAGACGGTCGTCGAGTCCGACGCCGTTCCGAGGGGCCTCGACGAGGACGTGATCAGGCTCATCTCGGCGAAGAAGAACGAGCCGGACTGGATGCTGGAGTGGCGGCTGCGCTCCTACCGCCACTGGGTGACGCTGGAAGAGCCGACCTGGCAGAACGTCAAGTATGATCCGATCGACTACCAGGACGTCATCTACTACTCCGCCCCCAAGCCCAAGAAGAAGCTGGCCAGCATGGATGAGGTCGACCCCGAGCTGCGGGCCATGTTCGACAAGCTGGGCATCTCGCTTGCGGAGCAGGAGAGGCTCAGCGGGGTGGCGGTCGACGCGATCGTCGACTCGGTTTCTGTCGCCACGACGTTCAAGAAGCGGTTGGCCGACGCGGGAGTGATCTTCTGCTCGTTCTCCGAAGCGGTGCAGAACCATCCCGAACTGGTGCAGAAGTATCTCGGCTCGGTCGTGCCCTACCGGGACAACATCTTCGCGGCGCTCAACTCCGCCGTGTTCACCGACGGCTCGTTCTGCTACGTGCCGAAAGGCGTCCGGTGCCCTATGGAGCTGTCCACGTACTTCAGGATCAACGCGGCGGACACGGGCCAGTTCGAGCGGACCCTGATCGTCGCCGACGAAGGGGCGTACGTCAGCTACCTGGAGGGATGCACGGCTCCCAAGCGGGACAAGAACCAGCTTCACGCGGCGGTGGTCGAGCTGGTGGCGCTGGAGGATGCCACCATCAAGTACTCGACCGTCCAGAACTGGTACCCCGGCGATGCCGAGGGTCGGGGAGGGATCTACAACTTCGTGACCAAGCGGGGGAAGTGCGCCGGCGCCCGTTCGAAGATCTCTTGGACCCAGGTGGAGACCGGCTCGGCTATCACGTGGAAGTACCCCGGTGTGGTGCTGCAGGGCGACGACTCGGTGGGGGAGTTCTATTCGGTGGCGCTGACCGCCAACCGCCAGCAGGCGGACACCGGCACCAAGATGGTCCACATCGGCAAGAACACCCGCAGCACGATCGTGTCCAAGGGCATCTCCGCCGGCCACGGCCAGAACACCTACCGCGGCCTGGTGAAGATGCTCCGTTCGGCCAAGGGGGCCAGGAACCACACCCAGTGCGACTCGCTGCTGCTCAGCCGGGACTGCGGCGCACACACGTTCCCCTACATAGAGGTGAAGCATCCCACCGCAAGGGTCGAGCACGAGGCGTCCACGTCGAAGATCGGCGAGGAGCAGCTGTTCTACTGCCGGCAGCGGGGCATTCCCGAGGAGGAGGCTACGTCGATGATCGTCAACGGCTTCTGCCGTGAGGTCTTCAAGGAGCTGCCGATGGAGTTCGCTGTGGAGGCACAGAAGCTGCTCAGTGTGAGCCTGGAAGGGAGCGTCGGCTGATGCTGAAGATCGAGGACCTGCATGCGAGGACCGAGGGGAAGGAGATCCTGCGCGGCGTCGACCTGGAAGTGGCTGCAGGCGAGGTGCATGCGATCATGGGGCCCAACGGTTCGGGCAAGAGCACGCTGGCGAACGTGCTGGCAGGCCGGGACGAGTACGAGGTGACTCGGGGCTCGGTGCTCTACGAGGGCAGGGACCTGTTGTCGATGGAGCCCGAGGAGCGCGCCGTCGCCGGGGTGTTCCTGGCGTTCCAGCATCCGGTCGAGATCCCTGGCGTGGGGAACCTGTACTTCCTTCGGACGGCGGTGAATTCGGTTCGTCGAGCTAGGGGCCAGTCGGAGCTGGACCCTATGAGCTTCCTCTCGTTCTCCGACGAACGGATGAAGCTGGTGGAGATGGACCGCAGCTTCATGAGCCGATCCGTCAACGAGGGCTTCTCCGGCGGCGAGAAGAAGCGGAACGAGATCCTGCAGATGGCCATGCTCGAGCCGAAGCTGGCGATACTCGACGAGACCGATTCCGGCCTGGACATCGATGCCCTTCGCGTAGTCGCCGAGGGCGTGACCGCACTGAGGAGCCCCGACCGTGCGATGGTCGTCATCACCCACCACCAGCGACTGTTGGACTACATAGTTCCCGATCGGGTCCATGTCATGTCGGCCGGCCGGATCGTCCGCTCGGGCGATGCCAGCCTGGCCAAGGAACTGGAGGCGAACGGCTACGGAGGGCTCGGACCGTCGGGAGACGACCAGGCAGTGGCGGTGGGAGCCGGTCGGTGACCGTAACGACCGGGTCCGACACGACACCGACGCCCTTTGGCACGGACGGAGCAGGCGGCCTGCCCGACCTCCGGCTGGCGTTCGACGCGGCCGAGCCCGACTGGCTGTCGCAGCTTCGCAGCCGTGCCGTGGACGTAGTGGCCGAACGGGGGTTCCCCACGCTCAAGGACGAGGACTGGCGCTACACCCGCATCACACCTCTGCTCGATCTTGCCTTCGAGCCCGCAGCATCACGACCGGTCTCGTCGCCGTCCCCTGCCCTGATAGACGAACTGTGTGGGACCTCCGGCGGATCGAGGCTCCTATTCGTCAACGGTCGGTTCATGCCGGAGCTCTCCCAGTTGCCCGAGCCGGCTCCCGGCGTCCGGATCACCAACCTGGCCTCAGCTCTGTCCGAACGCCGGCCAGTCGTGCAACCGCTGCTGGAGGCGTCCTTCGGTGCTCGCAGACACGCGTTCTGGGCGTCGAACGTAGCCAGTGCGCAGGACGGCCTCCTGATCGAGCTCTCTCCGGACGCGGTCGTGGAGGAGCCGGTGCGGGTGGTCCACTATTGCGACCCTGCCGGCACGCCGGTCGTGGCGGCCCTCCGCTCGATGATCGTCCTGGGAGCCCGAAGCAGAGTGGCCGTCGAAGAGACTTTCATCGGCTCGGAGGGATCCGTCTACTTGACCAACTCCATCACCGACGTGCAGCTCGGCCCGGAGGCAGCGCTGGAGCACTTCAAGGTTCAACTGGAGCCTGAGGCCGCTTTCCACCTGGCTTCCATGGACGTACGACAGGAGCGGGGAAGTCGTTTTGTGACCAACACGGCCTCGATCGGCGCGTCGATCGGCCGACAGGAGCTGGTCGTCCACTTGGAGGGCGAAGGCGCCGAGGCGACCGTCAACGGCCTGTACCTGCCTCGGGGCGACCAGCACCACGACTGCCCGGTGCGGGTGGAGCACGTGGCTCCGGGTTGCACCAGCCGGCAGCTGTTCAAAGGGGTGCTGGACGGCCACGGGCAGGGTGTGTTCAACGGTCACATAGTGGTGCACCACGGCGCGGACGGGACCGACGCCAGTCAGACGAACAAGAACCTGCTCCTGTCCGACCGCGCCGAGGCGGATACTCGGCCCCGGCTGGAGATCTTCGCCGACGACGTCAAGTGCACCCACGGGTCCGCAGTCGGCCAGCTGGAGGACGACGCCGTGTTCTACCTGCAGGCACGGGGCATCTCCAAAGAGGAGGCGCGGAGCCTGCTGACTTACGCCTTCGTCAACGAAGTCGTCGACCTCGTTCCCGATCCGTCCGTCGGGGAGAGGCTCGGCCGCCTGGTCGGCGACCGTCTGCGTGGCGGCTCCGCCGGTTCGGGGCAGTAGGGCGATGGGAGCTGGACGCGGAGGCCCGGTCGTTCTGCAACGAGACTGCGAGGTGACGCTCATACCGGGGGGCGACAAGCTGCTGCTGGCAGAGGGCGAGCGGGTCATGGTCACCCAGGCCCTCGGGGGAACGTTCACGGTTCAGACCGAGCTCGGCTACCTCGTCCGGGTCAGCCCGCAGGATTCAGACGCACTCGGCCTCCAGCAGGGCGGAGCGGACGGTGCTGGCGGCAGCACCGAGCCGCCCGGTGTCGAGCCGAGACCAGTCGACCGGGAATTGGTGATGGAGCAGCTGCGGACCGTGTTCGACCCGGAGATTCCGGTCAACGTCGTCGATTTGGGTCTCATCTACGACTGCGTGGTTGGCTCCCTTGCCGACGGCAGCCATAGTGTGGAGATCAAGATGTCCATGACCGCACCCGGTTGTGGCATGGGAGACGTATTGCGGGAGGACGCCAGGGACAGGGTGATGGCACTCCCTGGCGTGGGAGAAGTGGATGTGGAGCTCGTCTGGGACCCCCCCTGGGACCTGAGCCGCATGTCGGACGCGGCTCGCCTGCAGTTGGGGATGTTCTGAGAAGCGCCGCTACGGCTGCTTCCGTAGGCACAGAGAACTTCCGTAGGCACGGAGAACTTCCGTAGGCACGGAGAAGGAGAGCATGGAATGAAGGTTTGGATCGACCAGGACCTCTGCACGGGCGACGGCTTGTGCGAGGAGATATGTCCGGATGTGTTCACCCTGGCCGACGACGGCTTGGCCTACGTCAAGGACGGCGACAAGATGATGAACGACCCGGGCGGCGCCCAGGGGACGGTGGCCGTTCCGACCCATTTGGAGGACGCCGTCGTCGAGGCTGCCGAAGAATGCCCGGGTGAGTGCATCTTCGTCGAGTCCTGAACCTGGTTCAGCCCGTCGTCCGTCACTCTCCCTGCAGGCGGGCGGAGTAGATCGAGTATCCGTCTACGTAGCGGACCACCCATGTGGCGATCGTCGTAGCAGCCATCATCGGCACCATTATCTGGAAGCCGCTGTGGGTCAGTTCCAGCACGAGTGCCAGCGCCGACAGCGGAGCCTGCATACCGGATCCGATCATCGCCGCGGCTCCCACCATCGCGTATGCGCCGACAGGGGAGCCTGGCCACAGCATGGACCAGGCCAGACCCAGCACTCCTCCCAGGGCTGCACCGGTGCTCAGCACCGGCGTGAACAGCCCGCCAGATGCGCCGCTGCTCAGGCACATCGTCGTCACCAGAGGCTTCAGGATGGCCAGCGCGCCGAGCAGCAAGAGCCCGCCTCCGCCCAGGAAGATGAAGTGGGCCATGTCCTTCCCGTTGCCGAACAGCTGCGGGTACCGGATGCCGATCACCCCCAGGATGGTGAATGCGATCAGCGGGGTGACCAGTGTGATGCGACCCGACGCACGGTGGTGGGATATGACGCCGATCAACCGTATGTAGCCTGCGGCGAACATCCCGATCACAGGGCCGGCCAGGATCGACCATACGAACAGCGGGTCCGTCAGGTGGTACGTCGGGATGCCCACGTAGGTCGAGTGCTCGGGCAAGTACAGCCAAGCCGTGGTCGTTGCCACGTAGCTGCACACGATCGCCGGCAACACCACGGGAAGGGTCATGCTGCCGATCATGATCTCGGCTGTGAACAGCGCTCCGCCGAGCGGCACGTTGTAGACCGCCGCCAGGCCGGCCCCTCCTCCGCAGGCCACCAGGAGCCGGCGCTGGCCTGGGGTCAGTTTGAACCAGCCCGCCAGCACGCTGCCGGACGCGCCACCCATAAGCTTCGGTGCCGCCTCGCGGCCAATCGACGCTCCCGTTCCGATAGCGATCTCCGATATGACCGACGTCGCCAGGCTGCGCCTGAACGACAGGCGGCCGTCTCCCGCCCATAGCACGTCGTCTATCTCGGACTTCTCTCCCTTGGTGAACTTGCGGGTCAAGTACCACAGCACCCCACCTATCGCCCCGCCTATGGCGAGCGCCGCGACACGGTGGATACCCGACACTCGCTCCACCGCCGACTGGAAGCTGCCCAGATGGTAGGAGAACGCGATGTGCGCCGTGTTGAACAGGAACACCATCATCAGATCGCCGAACAGGCCGGTGGCCACGCCGGTCAGGATCAGCGCCGCCCAGAACGCCGGAGTCAACGCAACGTCGCCGTCGCCGGTCACGTTCGGCTGCTCCATCGCCCCCCGGCCGGACGGCAGCCGCCGCTTGAGCAGGGGAGCGGGGACTCTCTGCCTGGCCAGTGCAGCTTCCCGGCGGGCTTGCGTCACGGGTTCTCCTCTTTCGCCAGGCGTGCCACAGCGGTGGCGCTCCGGTTCCGGCACAGACCATCTTTGCTGCTCAGTTCCGCCACGCCCCTCGTTCGGTGTAGGTCTTCCTATGTGTAGGTCTTCGTTCGGTCGCACCGGCAGCCGCCGCTCCACCGGCCGGCCAGCCGTTGCGGGCAGCCACCGGGGTCGCCAACTTTCGATCCGATCGAGAGTACCCCCGGTGACGTGCGCGGAGAAAGTTGGACAGGGAGGGCCGGTCCGTCCGTCCGATGCGGCGGCTCCTGCCGAGCGGGGCGCTGCCCAAACCGAGGTTGAGCAGAGCGACCGCCCCTGACGGCTCCGGTGCGGGGTGCCGGCCGGCTGCCGGGTGCGGGGCGCGGGCGTGGCCGGCGATGGCGACCGGGGCATGGGGAGGACCACTGAAGTAGTGTCCCGGCAATGAGCGAGCGTCGCAGGGTGGCGAGCGGCTCTCCTTTCGAGGATCGGTTCGGCTTCTGTCGGGCGCTGCGGGTGGGGGAGAGGGTGTTGGTGTCCGGCACCGCTCCGGTGTGGGACGACGGCCACGTCGAGCCGGACCCGGCCGCCCAGATGAGGCGCTGCCTGCAGATCGCCTCCGTCGCTCTGGAGAGCATGGGGGCGGACCTGGCCGACGTGGTGAGGACGCGAATGTTCCTGGTCGATCCCGCCGATGGCGATGCTGTCGGGGCCGTCCACGGTGAGGTGTTCGGCGAGCACCGCCCGACGGCGACGATGGTGGTGGTGGCCGCCCTTCTGGATACGCGCTGGAAGGTCGAGATCGAGGTGGAGGCCGTGCTTGGGTGACCTCGCCTGCTCCCGCCGGCTGCCAGAGCTGATCGAGGCGGACAGGCTGGTGCTTCGCCGATGGGTCCCTTCGGACGCGGGCATGCTCGCGGCGACCGTCGAGCGGAACCTGGACCACCTGCGACCGTGGATGCCGTGGGTCAAAGACGAGCCGTTGAGTGCACAGCGGCGGTTGCAGCTCCTGCAGGAGTGGGAGCAGGAGTGGATGGGCGGCGGCGACGTCATGTTCGCCATGTTTCTCGGCGAAGCCGTGGTGGGTGGATGTGGTCTCCATCGGAGAGTTGGTCCGGGTGGACTGGAGATCGGGTACTGGGTCGACAGGGACTATTTGAGACAAGGCATGGCTACCGAGTCAGCAGCCGCCATGACCACCGCCGCCTTCGGGCTGCCGAGTATGGATTTCGTCGAGATCCACCATGACAAGGCCAACCTCAGTTCGTGCGGAGTGCCCAGGCGCCTCGGTTTCCGGCTCGTCGGTGAAGCCGACCGGGATCCCGCCGCTCCGGCCGAGACCGGCGTCGAGCTGAGATGGCGTATGGAGAGGGACCGCTGGAGCGACCGGCAGGGACGAGCCGGACGAGAATCAGCGGAGGGCTGATCCCACGACGGAATGCGGCACCGACCCCCCGAACGGCGGCAGGGCACACTGCGCTCAGGCGGGAGCCGGGGAGGCCGTCCCCCCGGCTGTACTATTGGTGACATGCGCGGGCCGGTTGGAGACTCCCCTGGGGTCCGAGCCAGCGGGGGTACTCCCAAACGGTCAACCGCAGGTATAGACCTTGTCTCGCTCGACACTGAATGGACGTTGACGTCGAGCGCCTACGAGGCGCTGAAGAAGGCCATCGTGGCGATGAGGATCTACGACGGGGATGCCGACCTGCGTCTGGACGAGCGGGCGCTCGCATCCGAGCTCGGTATCAGCCGCACTCCGGTCAGGGAGGCCCTCGTCCGGTTGGAGCAGGACGGACTGGTACGGACAGTGCCGCGTCGCGGAGTGTACGTGGTCAGGAAGACGAAGCGGGAGATAGTCGACACGATCATCGCGTCAGCGGCTCTGGAGGGAATGGCTGCGCGTCTGGCTGCCGAGAGAGCAACTGACGAGGCTCTCGACAAGTTCAGGGCGCAGTGTCCGTCGTCTGCGGGCGAGGCATCTCAGATGTCCCTAGAGGCGTACTCCGAGATGAACCTGAGCTTCCACCAGAGCCTGCTGGAGCTGAGCGACTCTCCGACGATCATGCATCTGGTCAGCTCCCTTCAGGTCCACATGAGGGCGATAAGGGACCGGACGATGGGGGATGCCGATCGTATGGCCCGGTCGATTGCCGAGCACTGCGAGATGGTCCACGCACTGGTGCGGCGCGACGCCGCCGAGGCGGAGAGGCTGGTACGGGACCACGCTCTCCACCTGGCTCGTCATGTGGAGCAGAACGTCACCTACCTGGACTGACAACCCGGCTGATGTCGGCAGCGCCTGCCCTTGCCGAGGTCCGGCCCTCAGCGGAGGCTGATCCAGACGGTCTTCGCCTCGGTGTAGTTGGCGAGCGCCGCCTCTCCCAGGTCTCTTCCGATCCCCGAGTCGCCTCCGGCGCCTCCCCACGGCAGGCGCGTATCGGTGTGGCCGTATGTGTTGACCCATACCGTTCCGGCCCGCAAGCGGTGGGCCATGCGATGCGAGCGGCGCAAGTCGTTGGTCCAGACGGCAGCCGCCAGGCTGTAGGAAGTTCCGTTTGCGATGGCGACCGCGTCCTCCTCGTCGGTGAAGGGAAGAATCGCCGCCACGGGACCGAAGATCTCCTCCTGTGCGATCTTCATCGTCCGGTCGACCCCCGTGAACACGGTTGGCTCCAGGAAGTGGCCCTTCCCCGACAGGCGGCTTCCGCCGCAGTGCAGCACGGCGCCCTGGCGCACTCCGCTGTCTATGTAGCCGGTCACCCGCTCCAGCTGCTTTGCCGAGATGACCGGTCCCATCCTGGTATCGGGATCGAACGGGTCACCCACCTTGATCGAGCGGCTCCTGCGGCTGAACAGCTCGACGAACTCGTCGTAGACGTCCTGTTGGACGAGGATCCGAGAGCCGGCGGAGCACACCTGGCCGGCGTTGAAGAACACCCCGGAGGACGCCGCCGCCGCAGCCGCCCCGAGGTCTGAGTCGGCGAAGACGATGTTCGGCGACTTGCCTCCCAGCTCCAGGCCCACTCTGGTCACGTTCTGCGCGGCCGAGCGCATGATCTGTCGGCCGACGGCAGGAGAACCGGTGAAGGAGACCTTGTCGATGTCCGGGTGTGACACCAGGGCTGCCCCGACTTCGCTGCCCAAACCGGGTACGACGTTCAGCACTCCGGGCGGGATGCCTGCCTCGAGCGCCAGCTCGCCCAGCCGGAGCGCGCTCAGAGGGGTCAGCTCTGCAGGCTTCAGCACCACGGTGCAGCCGCTCGCCAGAGCCGGTGCGATCTTCCACGTGGCGTTCATCAGCGGGAAGTTCCAGGGCACTATGCCGACCACGACCCCCACCGGTTCGCGCAGCGTGTACGTCAGCGCGTCCGACCGGGCGGGCACCACGTCGCCGCTCAGCTTGTCCGGCCATCCCGCGTAGTACTCCAGGCAGTCGGTCACTGCCGGCAGATCCTGGCGGCGGGTCGCGGACACCGGCTTGCCTGCGTCGAGCGACTCCAGGTCGATCAGCTCGTCCCGGTGCTCGTCCACGAGAACCGCCAGCCGCCGGAGCAGCCTCGACCGGTCGGGCGCGCTCATGCTGCCCCACGGCCCCTGGTCGAAAGCCGTCCTTGCACTCCGCACCGCCAGTTCTGCGTCGGCCGTGTCCCCTCTGGCGACGGTCCCGATCACCTCGCCCGTGGCAGGATCGTCCACCTCCAGGCGCATCCCGGATAGCGCCTCCCGCCGCTCACCGCCGATCATCAGGCGGCCGTCGGGCACCGGCACCCGTGCAGGTCCGGTTACCTGACCGGTGTCGTGCTCGGACGTGGTGGTCGGAGTCTCGATTGCAGTCAAGGGTTCTCCCTTCCTGGTTCGGTGAAAACTACCTGGATTGCTCGTCCTCCTTGGCTCGTGCAGCGGGTCGAGTGATCCAGCTCTCGATGCTCCGGCCCACACTGCCCCGGCCCACACTGCGCCCTCCGTGCACGACCGTCGTAGAGGCTCTTCTCTTGTGCTGAGCACTGCTGGCATGTAGTATACCAGAGCAGTGGCAATCCCGAAGGGGGGACGGTATGGAAGCTCTCTTGGTCGTGGTCGGGCTAGCAGTTCTGTCGGCGGCTTGGTGGGCACTCTCTGTCGCGGCGCGATCTGCGCACCGCGACAAGACGAGCAGCGGCCGTCTCGGTGGGCACCACCGCCGCCACGGTGGTCCGTATCCGGTGGCGGGTTCGCGGGTGGTCGGCATGAACTGCGTCGTGGGGCCGCCTCCGGACGGCTTCTGATCCGGCGCGCCGCAGTGGTCAGTAGTTCGGCCGCCTCCAGGGCGAGGCTGCGCACATTTCCGAATGCTACGAATGGGGGGAGCTCGGGTGGACCTGTTGGAGTACCAGGGAAAGCAGTATCTGTCGCAGTTCGGGGTGCCTACGCCGGAGGGTCGCCTCGCTGCGACGGTGGACGAGGCGGTGAGTGCGTGCTGCGAGATCGGCTATCCGGCGGTCTTGAAGGCCCAGGTCAGAGTGGGCGGCCGGGGCAAGGCGGGCGGTATCAGGATCGTGACCGGTCCAGGAGATGCTCGATCGGCGGCCCGAGACATGCTGGGCAGTGATCTCAAGGGCCATCTCGTGGATCTGCTCTGGTGCGAACCGGCCAGTGACGTACGGCAGGAGCACTATGCCAGCTTCTCGCTCGACCGCTCGACGGGGTCGCACCTGGCGATGGTGTCCGCGCAGGGAGGCGTCGAGGTGGAGGAGCTCGCACGAGAGCGCCCCGAGGCGATCGCACGGCGACTGGTGGACCCCGTGGCCGGTCTCGACCAGGAGAGCGCGGCCGAACTGCTGTTGGAGGCAGGCATCGCTGGTGGAGCCGAGCAGCATCGAGCGGCTGAGCTTCTCGCTCGCCTCTACGCCTGCTACAGGGACGGCGACGCGGAACTGGTGGAGGTGAACCCTCTCGCCGCCGACTCCTCCGGACGGCTTGTAGCGCTCGACGCAAAGGTGACGCTGGACGACAACGCCGCTTTCCGTCATCCGGAATGGGATCGTTACCGGGAGGGGTCGCTTGCCGACCGCCGGGAGCGGATGGCGGCACTTCACCGGCTGAACTACGTAGGGCTGGACGGCCAGGTGGGGGTCATCGCAAACGGCGCAGCCCTGGCGATGGCGACGTT
>JAJYPS010000035.1 GCA_021795215.1 Actinomycetes bacterium | reverse complement strand
AACACGCGGTCGACGTCCCCCCGACTCCGAGCGGCATCGACGGTTGAGGCCACCTACGCCGTTCACCACCTCACCACCTCGCCACCTCCCCACTGGCCACCCCGCTATGTGGCCAACGGTCGCGCCGGTGGGCCGAGAGAGCAGCCGGGCGGCCCGAGTGCAATGGGTCATGGACGGCGGCCCGTTCGGGTAGGCACAGGAGGCGAACGAGAGCGAACGAGGAGGTCCCAGTGGAGTACGCCAAGACGATCAAGCTGGACATGAGCTACGACGAAGCGGTACCGAAGGTGAAGGAGGCGTTCAAGGCGAAGGGCTTCGGCACGCTGACCGAGATCGACATCAGGGCGACGATGGCCCAGAAGATCGGGGCGGAGATGGAGCCCTACTTGATCATCGGAGCTTGCAACCCCGACCTGGCGCACCGAGCGCTGGATGCCGAACGGGAAGTCGGCCTGCTGCTCCCCTGCAACGTGGTGGTCCGCGCAGACGGGGACGGGGTGGTCGTGCAGGCCCTTGACGCCTCCATCATCGCTTCGGTACCTGGCAATCCTGCGCTCGAACCGATCGCGGCCGAGGCAGGTCGGCTGATGGGCGAGGCTCTCGAGCAGTTGTCGAAGGGGAACTGAGCCCGGTCCGGAGTGCGCCCCGAGATCGACCTGGAGAACCGGGAGCCCTCGGGCAGCCGGCTCCCCTACTCCGGGCCGAGCATGCCCGCCCGGACCGCCTCGGACACGATCGACCGAACCATGTCCCCCAGGATGTCGGAGGCTTCGTCCACCACGGAGTTGACATGGAGCACCTGGCTGCTGCGGATCCCGTGCTCACGCCAGCTTCGGCCGCCGGATGCCCGATTGAGAAGCAGAGGAAGGAGCCGGTCGATCGCTGCGGCCAACCTCGCCTCTGCAGTCGACCGAGCTTCGAACTCATCCCATAGCTCCCGGAAGTGCTGCTCCTGGTCCGGGGGGAGAAGGCCGAACAGTCGAGAGGCTGCGGCCGTCTCCCTCTCGGACTTGTCGGAAAGAGCATCCGCGTCGTACACGAACGTGTCTCCGGCGTCTATTTCGACCACGTCGTGCAACAGCAACATGGCGATCACCCTGGCAGCGTCCAAGGGCTCTGCCGAGTGCTCCGCCAGCACCAGGGCGGCGACAGCGGCGTGCCACATGTGCTCGGCGTCGTTCTCCCTTCGAGAGCCGTCCGTCAGGTACGACTGCCTTGTCACCGTCTTCGCCAGGTCCAGTTCCAGAAGGAACCGGACCTGCTGCTCCAGCCGCTCAGCCGAAGCCCGTTGCCCGGCTCGGGCCGGACCGGCCGCCGGGCCGGCCGGATCGCAATTCCGCTCGTGCATCTGCAGAGGTTGTCATCCCCGAGAGGTTCTCGCCAGCGCACGGCCGCCAGCGCACGGCCGCCAGCGCACGGCCGCCAGCGCACGGGTAACCCCCCTCCGTCTCCCAGGACCGCCAGCAACCGAGAGACGGCACAACTCCCGCCGCCCTCTCAATTCTGGCCGGCGCTTAACCCTGTTCCATTGACTCGCATGTCAGATGGCCGTAGCTTGCCGACAACGAAGCCAGGGGGGGCAATCGCATGACGGAACAACGGCTCGGTCGGACTGTCCGGTACGACCGCAGGATGCGACGCGACGGCGTGGCATCCAGATGACGAGAGTGTCCGCAGGACTGTTCCACCAACCGCTGCACCCCATCGGCGGCGTGCTGGCGACGACCGTGATAGCGCTCGTACCCATCGCGGTCCTCCTGATCCTCTTGGCGGCACTCCGTATGGCAGCCTGGAAAGCGGTCATCATCGGAGCGGTCGTCACGGTGCTGCTGGGCATCACCCTGTGGTCTGCTCCGGCGGCAGGCACTGCGAAAGCATGGCTGGCCGGTGCCGGAACGGGCATCTGGGCGATCGACTGGATCACGCTCTGGGGAGTGATCTTCTACAACACGATCGTCGTGACGGGCGCTTTCGACGACTTCAAACGGTGGCTGGTGGACAAGGCGACGCTGGACATCCGGGTGCAGACGATCCTGTTGGCGTGGTCACTGGGAGCGCTGCTGGAGGGGCTGGTCGGCTTCGGCTATCCCTGGGCCGTCGTGACCCCGATCCTGATCGGCATGGGCGTCGTCGAGCTGGACGCGATCAGGGTTGCGGCTATCGCCAACAACGCGCCGGTGTCCTTCGGTGCGCTGGGGGTGCCGATAATCGCCCTGGCGGCCGTGACCGGCATACCGCTGATGCACCTGTCGCAGTCGATCGGCCGTATCGTGGCGGTACTGGCTCTGGCGCCCCCGTGGATACTGATCGTACTGGTAACCGGCCGGCGGGGTCTGCGGGACGGGTGGCCGCTGGCCGTGGTGGGCTCCTTGTCCTACATCGCCGGCCAGTACCCGACCTCGCAGTACCTGGGTCCGTACCTTCCCGATGTGGTGGGTTCGCTGACGTCTTTCGGAGCGCTCCTGCTGCTGCTGCGATTCTGGCGTCCCTCGGTAGTGCTCGGGTATGGCGGAGTCCCAGTCGAGCCGATACCGTCCGCAGCATCGCTTGGAGGTCGCCACTCGGCCAGGGTTCCCGCGACGTCGGGGCAGGGCAGGCCCGTGCCGGCGGCGGGAAGACCCGCCGCCACCGGTAGTGCTCCGCTCCGGGGACTGTTGCCGTTCCTGGTCCTGCTGGTCGTGGTGGTGGCCTGGACGGGGCCGTGGTCGACGCTGCCCAAGTTCAACCTGTTCAAATATTCGGTGGACGCGATCTCGTCACTCTCGCAGAAGAAGGCGGAGGTGGCGTTCGTGTTCAATCCGGGTGCGGGAGGAACGTCGATCATGGCGGCATGGTTGGTGTCGCTGGCGTTCCTCCGGCCCAGCGGTGCGCAACTGGGCAAGGCCCTGTCCACCACTTTCTCGCAGATGTGGGGCGCACTTCTGGTGGGTCCGTTCATCTTCGGGCTGGCCGACGCATTCAACTACACAGGAATGGCCAATTCGTTGGCATACGGGTTCTCCCGTATCGGTACGCCGTTCATACTCCTTTCGGCGATACTGGGCTTCATAGGGGTAGCGCTCTCGGGTAGCAACACCGCCACGAACGCCGTGTTCGGCAACTTCCAGATGACCGTGGGCCGCCTGCTTCACTTCCCGCTGCTACTGGCGCCGTCGCTCAACTCGGTGGGAGCGGAGGTCGGCAAACCTATAGCCCCTCAGACCGCAAGCGTCGGCGTGTCGACGTCCGCCTTCGTCCGGAGGGAAGGTGACGTGATACGGCACAACTTCGGTTGGACGCTGGCCATCCTGGCCTATCTGGTCGTCATAGGCCTCCTCTACTTTTTCCTCTTTCCCTCGGCCATGGCCTGACCCGCCAAGTGTCGGAGCACGCTCTTGCGCCCACGGACGTGGTCCGCTCCGGAGCGGCGCCGGCTGAACCACCGTGTCCCACGTCCTGATTGCTCCCGACAAGTTCAAAGGCTCGGTGACGGCGACGGAAGCGGCCGACAGCCTGGCGAAGGGTGTGGCGAGCCGGATCGGCCGTGGCGCGATCCGCTGCGTTCCCGTGGCCGACGGAGGCGAAGGCACCCTGGACGTCGCCTTGGCCAGCGGGTACAGGCGTGTCCCGGTCACAGTTTGCGGGCCTACGGGGAACGACGTTCGTTCGGCCATCGCAGTGCGCGGCGATACGGCAGTGGTGGAGATGGCCGCCGCTTCGGGCCTGAGCCTTCTGCCGGACCAACTGGCAGATCCGATGAGGGCGACGAGCACCGGGACGGGGCAGTTGGTACTGGCGGCACTCGACAACGGTTGCAGCAACGTGGTGCTGGGCGTCGGCGGTAGCGCCTCGACCGATGGCGGATCGGGCATGCTGGCGGCGCTGGGAGCCCGGCTGCTGGACGTCAGGGGCGAGCGGATCGGCCCCGGCGGCCAAGGTCTCCGCCTGCTGGCAACGGTCGACATGAGCGACCTCGATCCGAGGCTGCACCGGACGCGGTTCGTGCTCGCCAGCGATGTGGACAACCCACTTCTGGGCTGTAGGGGAGCGGCTGCGGTCTACGCGCCCCAGAAGGGTGCGTCCCCAGAGCAGGTCCAGTCCTTGGAGGCGGGACTACAGCGTTGGGCGGAGCTGATCGACCGCCGGTTCGCCGACCTTCCGGGTGCCGGTGCCGCTGGGGGCGTCGGGTTCGCCGCCTTGGCCGTGTTGGGCGCCCGGCGCCGCCCCGGAGCGGAGGCGGTGCTCGAGCTCGTCGGCTTTCCGGAGCACCTCGAAGGCGCCACTTTGGCAGTGACCGGCGAGGGTTCGCTCGATCGGCAGACCCTCAGTGGAAAGGCGCCGGCGGGAGTAGCGGCGGCCGCGCGCGCCGCTGGTGTGCCGGTGGTGGCGGTGTGCGGCCGCTGTCGGCTCACCGCTCGGGAGCTTCTCGAGGCAGGCTTCGACGAGGCTTACTCCCTCGAACAGATCGCCCCGAGCCCCTCCCACTCCATGCGGCACGCCAAGAAGCTCCTCGCCCTGGTGGGACGACGCATAGCCGACGAACGGCTGGTCTGATCGCGGCGCTCCTGCCGCCGGCCGGGGCCGCTCAACGGTGTCGCCCGTTGAACGCCACCAGTCGGTCGATCAACGGCGCGTCCGGAGCCACCGGCACGGCATCGGCGAAGGGTGCCGACCACGTCTGAGCGGAGTGAGGCAGCGAGGCCCGCACGGCCTCGAACTGTGCCGTCCGGCCCTCCGGAGGAAGCACGGCGCGTATCGAAGCGAACGCCATCCTCAGGGCTTCGTCGTCCCACGACGGGCTCTGGCCGGTTGCGACAGCAAGATCCCACGTATGCACGGTGAACTCGTTGACATAGCCGGCGAGCACGTCCGCACCCGACGACCGGATCCAAGGAAGCTCGATCACGCGGACCAGCGCGGCATCGTCGCTCCACGCCTGCTCCATGAGAGCCGCCGCCTTGGACCATGCGTCATACCAACCGTCGTCATGCACTACGAGCCGAGCACCGGGCGGCTCGGGCGTCCAGTCCTCGCCTCGGCCGATGATCGCCACCCTGTTCCCGGCCGCGACGACGTGGCCCAGAAGCTGACGCACGTCGAACTCGGCGCAGGGCGTGGACCTCCCCAGCTCATTCGGCGATATCTCTCGGATCACCGATCCGAGCAGTTCGCTGCATCGGCGGAACACCGGACGCGGATCGGCCGGAAGACCCCCGAACACCGCTTCGGCACCCACGCCTCCGAGCGACGCTCCCGGATCCGTCACTGCCACGGGGCCGCTCTCGACGGAGCTCGTGCTTCGATCGTCTTGGCTCATGACGGAACTGTGCCACTCGAAAGTGGCCACCCGTTGTCCAGTATGAAGAGGAAAACGTCGTTCCGCATTTTCCCGCCGGAACGTGCTGCGCTTCGCCTGCCGCCGTCAGCCGTGTCTGCCCCGGTGCCAGCCGGTCCCGCTTGCCGCGGTTGCCACTTCCGCCATGTCCGCCGTTCGAGACTCCTGCCCGACGTTCGAGACATGCCCGGTGATCATGCAAGCGGCTCATGCAGACCATCCATGCTCGTCTCGACGAGGCGGAAGCCGTCCTTCGGCTGGAGCGCTGGAGGTGCTGTCGGCACACCGGTTGGACTCGGCGTAAGGTGTCCGGGTGCCGGCCGATCGCCTCGTGGCACTGCTTCTCCTGCTCCAGGCCAAGAAGCAGCTCACCGCGGCGACCGCCGCAGCGGAGCTGGACGTTTCGGTCCGCACCGCTCGCAGGGATTTCGAAGCCCTGGGGATGGCCGGTTTCCCGGTGTACTCGGTGCCGGGGAGGAACGGGGGATGGCGGCTGCTCGGGTCGGCCCGTACCGACCTGAGCGGTCTGACGACGGGTGAGGCTACGGCCCTGGTCGTCGCCGCGCGGAGCCGCTCCGCTCTGGGCGACCCCTCGACCGGCTCGGCGGCAGCAAAGCTGGACCTGGCTCTGCGCAAGCTGCTCCACGCCCTTCCCGATCCGGTGCGAGAGGCTGCAGAGGCAGCATCGAAGTGCCTGGTCGTGGACCGCACTTCGTGGATCGGCCGGACGTCGGACACGACGCCGTGCAGGTTGGAGTTCCTTCAGGTGGTCCAGGATGCTGTCGTGGCGACCGAGCAGGTGAAGCTGGGCTACAGGGCGGCGAACGGAAGCTCGACCCAGAGAACCGTCGATCCATTGGGCCTCGTAGCCACCGGGTTCCGGTGGTACCTGATCGGGCGATGCCCTTCCGGTCTGCGAACCTTCAGGATCGACCGGATAACCAACATCGAGCGACTGGGGACTCACGCGGCAAGACCGGAGGGTTTCAGCCTGGCCGGCGCGTGGCAGGAGCTCAAGGCGGACTTCCGGTCCCGCTTCGGTGCGGTGCGGGCGACTGGGTTGGTATCGCCCGGCGCGCTCGATCTGTGCCGATGGATGCTCGGCACGAACCTGTCGGTTGGCCAGAGCGCCGCCGATGGCCGGGTGACGATCGAGATAGACGGTCCCACACCTCGAGCCATCGCCTGCCAGGTGGCTGGACTCGGACGAGATGTGGAGGTCACCTCCCCTCCCGAGGTGCGCCGCGAACTGTCCCGGATCGCTTCGGAGCTCCGCTCGACCTACTGCGACGACCAGGAGCTGCCGTCCCACCCCGATCCACCGCCGTCGGTGCCGGAAGAGCCGCGCGACGGACTCGAGCGGGAACTGGCTGCTGCCGCCCCCTCGCCCGCGGGGTGGACGGGGGGCATGCAGCACACCTGTCCGCGGCGCCGATAGCCGGAGCCGCGCAACACGCCGGGGGGCAGGCCCGAGGTGCTGAGATCAGGCTAACGAGGCCGAGTTAGGGGTCGATTGGCGCCAGGAAGCCGTTCGGCTAACAAATCGCAATGGTTGCGTAAAGCTGGCTCCGGTCCCCGGGCAGACTTCGGTCAACGGGCATTCTCCGGCTGTTGCGTGGTAGGAAGCGGCATATGGAACAGAACCGCTCGTCCGGTCGCTTGCCGCACGCTGGCCGTCCAGAGGGAACGGACATGGTGCCTCAGATATCGAACGTGGTCGTCCTGATGAAGGAGAACCACACGTACGACAACTACTTCGGGATGCTGGAGGTAGGGGACGGCTTCACCCTCGGGAAGGACGGGCTGCCCTTGAACAGCAACCCTGACAAGGAGGGAAAGCCTGTCCGGGCGCACCATCTGTCGCTGCCGTTCAACCCGCCCCTCGGGCTGAGCCAGACGTGGGACTCGTCACACCGCCAGTGGAACGGAGGGGCGATGGACGGCTTCGTGACGACAACCGCAAGCCACGCGCCGATGGGCTATCTGGACGGTAACGACCTGCCGTGGTACTACGGAGTGGCCAGGACGTTCGGCATAGGTGACCGCTACTTCGCGTCGTGTCTGGCGCAGACCTTCCCCAATCGCCGGTTCGTCCAAGCAGGAACCGCTTACGGGCTGGTCAGCACGACCCTGCCCAGCCCCTTCGCAAAGCCCCCGCCGACCGGACTGATCTGGCACCACTTGGACCGCAATCATGTCGGTTGGGCTAACTACTTCGCGGAGGTGCCCGAAGTGGGCCTGTGGCCACGCAACCTGCTCCACTACCACGACCATCTCCACCCTATGGAGGAGTTCTTCGCCGATTGTCACCGGGGATCGCTTCCTCCGGTCAGCTTGATCACGACCGAGTTCCTCGTGGCGTCGGAAGGAGAGACCCAGGACGACCAGATCGGAGAGGCGTTCACGGCGAAGGTGGCGGAGGCGGTGATGAACGGTCCGCAGTGGCCGCACTCGATGCTGGTGATCGTGTTCGACGAGGGCGGAGGCTTCTACGACCACGTCCCCCCGCCCCCAGCCGTGCCGCCCGACGACGTGCCGCCCGATATCAGAGTCCCGCCGGACCAGCCAGGTGGTTACGATCGCTACGGCTTCCGGGTACCCTGCCTGGTGCTTTCTCCGTACTCGAAACCGGGGCACGTATCGTCTGTGGTGTACGACCACACGTCGATCCTGGCCACGATCGAGCACAAGTGGAACCTGCCGGCCCTCACCCGGCGTGACGCCGCTGCGGCGCCGCTTTGGGACTTCCTCGATCTCGAGTCCCCGCCCCGTTTCCTGACCCCGCCCCCGCTGCCCAGGCCGGTGATCGAGCCGTTCGACTAGGATCCGGCTCACCCTCGGTTGCGCACGAGACCGCCGCCCCGTCCCCGCTACGGGGCAGGCAGGTGGCTTGCCGCCGAGACCACGCCGATCCGGAAGGGTGGATCGGCTCAGGGCGTTCCCACGGCGACCGAAGAGCCGCCCGGCCGGCGGCATCACTACCGTGGGGGAACCGGCGATCTCAGCAGCCGGTCGCTGCCGCGCGGCGAAGCACGGCCTGCCGGAATATCCAGGCACAACAGGACCTGTTGGTGAACTTCCCACCCAAGGTTGCCCTGTCGAAGCTCGTCAACAGTCTCAAGGGAGTTGCGGCCAGGCGGATGCGCCAGGCGTTCCCCGAGACTGCCAGGCACTTCTGGCGGATCAAACGACTGTGGTCTGGCTCGTACTTCGCTGGATCGGTTGGCGGAGCCCCAATTGAGGTCCTGCGCAGGCCCTGCGCCAGTACATCGAACAACAGGTCCGGCCAATTTGATTCGGGGCTGCGCCCCGCGCGGCGCTTCACCACCGGCCTCGAAGCCGGCGCACTGCGTCGCCCGCTGGTAGCGGATCGACTACCGAGCACGCCGAGCTACCAGACGTAGGGGATGAGCCTCTTGGTCCGCTCGCAATAGTCCGCTCGCAATAGGTCGTATAGCCGGGAAGGTACGCTAGCGACACCTGCTGGCGAGCCCACAGACCCCCGCAGCGGGCCTGTGGACGGCGCTGGTTATGTTCTTGTAGCTCAACGGCACCCGCCGGGAGCCGGATCCACCCGACGTCGACGACGCCGAGGCGACCATGCTCGCCATAGCCGGCCACGAGGAGGTCGAGGCGTGGACTGCGGAGCGGCTTCACTCCCGAGTACACTTTCCCGGTCATTTTGATACTTCGCCTAGGCGGATCGTTTTCCTGAACGGGTGGGGAGAGCTGCTGAAGCAGCGATGTTTCCGTGCCAGCAGACTAAACGGCCGACACTACGACGATCACCGTCGAGGCGTCCAATCCGCGGCGAGAGGGCGAGTTGTGCGAGCCCATGGCGACCGTGCTGCGGGGTGCATGGGGCCCACCGCGCCCGGGCTCGCATCGACGGCGCAGGTGGCATACTGTCGGCGCATGGTGAGAGCCTCAGTACAAGTCACGACGGCATTCGTGCTTCCAGAACGCCGTATCACCAATTCTCTCGGAGAATGCTTCGGGATCGTGGTCCGAAGCCTCGGCCTGGGCGGTAGCGTCGCTGCCAGTTTCAAGGCAATGCGCAAGGGTGAGGTCACGCAATACACGACCCTGCTGGAGGACAGCCGGCAGCAGGCGATCGACCGGATGGTCGAAAAGGCTGCTGCAATGGGCGCCAACGCCGTGATAGGGATGCGGTTCGACTCTTCGGAGATGATGCAGGGACTGAGTGAGATCGTCGCGTACGGCACGGCTGTTCTCGTAGAGCCGACCGGGACTTAGACCGTTGCAGCGGCGTTCGACCGCCCTGCGGAAGAGGGGATGACCGGGGCGGTGCACACGTCGGGTGTCGAGACCGTGGCCGCCCTGTGCTTTTCCCATCGCCCTGCTTATCCCCTCGACCCGGTCCCTTGACTGCGGCCCGGAGCTGCAGCGGGGGGTTCTGGGGCTCAGGCTGCCTCCGCACCCGCTCCGGGCACAATCCGGTCAGTGCAGCTGGCCTTGCCTCCGCCGTGGCGAGTGCTCGGTCAGCCAGTCACCCGCTGGGCGCTGACCAGCCTTTCGGCTGCGCTGACCACTTCCTCCGGGGCAAGTTCCGAAAGGCTTCGCCTGGTGGTCTCGGGAATCGCCAGAGTGAGCAGGATGCCGACCATTGCCATGCCGAAGCTGAGCCGAAGCGCGCCGCTGACGCCCAGGTGGTGCTTGATGACCGGGAACAAGTACACGCCGATGAAGGCGCCTACCTTCGCTATACCCGCTGAAATGCCGTGGCCGGTGGCCCGGGCGCTGGTGGGGTACACCTCCGACGAGATGACGAACGTGGTCGTGTTCGGGCCGAACTCGGCGAAGAAGTAGCTCAGTCCAAAGAGCAGCATGAATGGCAGGATCGCCGCTGTGACCCCCGGTATCACTCCGATCAGAAGGAACGCCGCACCCATCGCGAAGAAGCCGAGAAGTTGGAGCCGGCGGTGCCCTATCCGGTCCATCAGAGCGACCGCCAGGTAGTAGCCGGGAACCGCTGCGACGGTGAACATGATGAGCTGCAGCGCCAGCGCTTCGGTGAGAACGTGCGCTCCTCCCTTGCCGAGCACGCTCTTCACGATCAGGGGAGCCGAAACGGAGTTTCCGTAGTATGCGTAGTCGAACACGAACCAGCTGCCCGCAGTACCCAGCAGCAGCAGCAGATATCTGGGGGTACCGAGGAAGCGGGAGAGAGGCATTGCACCCGTCGGGCGCCGTTCCTGCCGGACAGACACTTCCGTGGGAGCGCTCGTCCGCACGACGCCGTCGGAGTACTCCAGCACCGACGCCGCGGCCAACTGGGACTTCCCCTGCACCGTGCTCAGGTAACGTGGCGACTCCGGCATGCGCCGGCGGAGGTAGACCACCGCGGCTGCCGGAACGGCGCCCAGCGCAAGGAGCAGCCTCCACGTGACGGCGTGGTCGACTCCTGCTGCGAGCAGTGCAAGTGCGGCTACGTACCCCGACAGGGTGCCGAGCGCCTGCATCGAGAACACCAGTCCCACCAGCTTGCCTCGGTCCCGCCGATTTGCGAACTCGCTCATGAGCGTGGCCGACATCGGGTAGTCGCCTCCGACTCCGATGCCCAGCACGAACCGGGACACCAGAAGCCACGTCAGGTTCGGCGCGAGGCCGGAGGCAAGCGCCCCGACCACCATCAGCGCCGCCTCCAAGCCGTAGACCTTCTTCCGGCCCAGCACGTCCGCTATGCGGCCGAACACGAATGCTCCCACGAACGCCGATATGAGGGTTATCGAATTGACCAGCCCCGTCTGGGCCGACGTCAAGTGCCAGCTCTTTCCGATCAGCGTGGTCACAGTACCGATGATGAAAAGGTCGTACGCATCGGTGAAGAAGCCCATCCCTGCCGTCACGACCGCTCTTGAATGGAAGCGGCTCAGCGGCGCTTCGTCGAGCGCCTGATCCAGCTCGGCCATACCACAACCTCCGTTCGACGGGCTCGTGTTCGAGCCGGCAGCCGAAAACTACGGCACAAAGTTTTCCTGAACGTGCTCGGCGTTTGGACGAAGAGGAAACGGAAGCTCAACAGTGGGTTACCGGGGAGGCGCGGTTCCGGTGATCACTGGAACCGACCGAACCTCTGCCAAGTCGCGCCGCGCTCCCGAGCGGAAAAGGACTGCCGAGCCGAGCACCGAGCGGCAGCCGGGCGGACGCTGCACCGCTGCGCGCTCCCGCCGCTGCGCGCTCCTGCCGCTGCGCGCACCTGCCGCCTGCGCTTTCCTCCGGCGTTGTCTTGCTGCCGTCTTATCCTTGAAGCAGTGCCCGAATCACCCGGATCCCGGTTGGCCGAGCTGGCAGCCACCTTGAGTGCGCCGCCCGTCGGAAAGCCTCGCTCACCGGGCGGGAACGGCCGGCTGAACGCGTGGATGCTGCGGTGGGCGACGTCCGATCCGTCGTTCAGGACTCAGCTGTTCCGTTTCGTGGACGTGCTTCCGTCCATCGACGGGAGCGAGGAGATCTCCCGGCATCTGCGGGAGTACTTGTGCGGTCCGCAGACGCCTCGGCTGGTCTCTCGGGGCCTCCGACTGTCCAGCCGAGTGGCCTTCGGCAAGAGCATGGAGGCGGCGATTGCCAGACGGTCGGTGTCCGAGATGGCTTCCCAGTTCATCATGGCGGAGCAGGCGGGCGGTGCTGCGGGCAAGCTGGAGCGGATGTGGCGCCGCGGTCGAGCGTTCACGGTCGACGTCCTCGGCGAGAAGACCGTGACCGAAGACGAGGCGGACCGGTATGCCACCCGTGTCGACCAACTGTTACGACAGCTCTCTGCGGCCAGCCGGGAATGGCCCTCCAACCCCCTGCTGGAGCACGATCCGCTCGGGACGGTCGCCCGGATCAACCTGAGCATCAAACCGACCGCTCTTACGCCCCTCTACTCGCCGCTGACCCTGGAGACGGGCCTGGCCCAGGCGGCGCAGCGCCTCAGGCCGCTGCTCCGGACCGCGATGCAGGCCGGAGCATTCGTCAACTTGGACATGGAGCACTACGAGGTCAAGGGCCTCACCCAGCAGCTGTTCCGCTCGCTGCTGTCCGAGCAGGAGCTCGAGAGCTTGGATGCGGGGATCGTGGTCCAGGCCTACCTGAAGGACTCCTACGCGGACCTGTCCGACCTGGTGTCGCTGTCCGCATCCCGCAGCAGGCCTCTGACGGTACGGCTGGTGAAGGGCGCCTACTGGGACGCGGAGACCGTCCACGCCAAGGCCGCCGGGTGGCCGGTCCCGGTGTACGAGAAGCAGCACGAGACGGATGCCAACTACGAACGGTGCGCCAAGCTGTTGCTGGACCACCACGGCGAGGTACGGGCCGCTTTCGGCAGCCACAACGCACGATCCCTGGCCCACGTCATGTCCTACGCCGCTGCCCTCGGGCTGCCCCCCGAAGCGGTCGAGGTGCAGATGCTGTACGGCATGGCGCTCCCCCTGCAGCAGGCAGTGGCCGGCACGGGTGTGCGGCTGCGCCTGTACACCCCCGTGGGGCAGCTCGTCCCCGGTATGTCCTACCTGGTCCGACGGCTGTTGGAGAACACGTCGAACGAGAGCCTCGTCGCCGTGGAAAGTGGGAGAGCGCACCGGCGCGGATCCACCGGCAGGCCGCGGCGGCGGGAGGTCGGTCCTCGCCTTCCCGGGAGTCCTCTCGAGACCGGGGGAGAACGCCCGGTGCCCGGCTCGGTGGTGGATGTTCCGCCGGCAGGCCCCGGTCCGCCGTCGCCCTTTCGGCCTGAACCGCTCAGCGAGTGGCACCGCAGGGAAGTCCGCGAAGCGTTCGCCACCGCGGTGGATGTGGCGGGTCGCCGAGACGTGCTCGACGTGCCGGCAGTGATAGGCGACGCTCGGTTCATGACCGCCCGCACGATCGAGTCGGTCGACCCCGGCCGGCCGGCCAGAGTCGTCGGGAGGTCGGCCCGCTGTGGGGAGAGCGAGGCGGGTGCTGCAGTGGAGGCGGCAGCGGAGAGATGGCGTTCCTGGGCTGCCACTCCTGCGGGCGACCGGGCGAGGGTTCTGGTGTCCGCAGCGGAGTGGATGAGAAGGCGGCGGCGCGAGCTGGCGGCTCTGGAGGTCCACGAAGCGGGCAAGCCCTGGGGCGAGGCCGACGCAGACGTGTGCGAGGCGATCGACTACTGCGAGTACTACGCGAGGCAGATGATGCGACTGGCGCAGGGTGGAACCGTGCAGTCGCCGCCCGGTGAGTCGAACTCCCTCACTTACCGTGCCCGCGGCGTGGCTGCGGTCATCTCTCCGTGGAACTTTCCGCTCGCAATACCGGCCGGCATGGTGACCGCCGCGCTGGTGGCGGGCAACACAGTCGTGCTGAAACCGGCCGAGCAGACGCCCGCTGTAGCGGGGGCCCTTGTCGATGCCCTGGTGGAGTCCGGCCTGCCGCCAGGCGTGCTGAGCTTCGTTCCAGGGGACGGGGAGACGGCCGGTGCGGCCCTTGTCAGGCACCCCCAAGTTGCGCTCGTCGCTTTCACCGGCTCGAAGAAGGTGGGCCTGGAGATCATCCGAGAAGCGGCAGTCCACAGAGACGGACAGAGGCAGGTGAAACGGGTGATAGCGGAGATGGGCGGCAAGAACGCCCTCGTCGTGGACGCCGACGCCGACCTGGACCAGGCGATCCCGGCTGCGATCCAGTCCGCGTTCGGCCACTCTGGGCAGAAGTGCTCCGCCTGCTCCCGCCTGATAGTGGTCGGGCGGCGTTACGACGAGGTGCTGACGAGGCTGGTGGGCGCTGCGGAGCAGCTGCAGGTCGGCCACGCGAGCCGCATGGGCACGCAGATGGGACCGCTGATAGACCACGAGGCGGCGGAGCGGGTGCTCGAGTACCTGGAGCTGGCGCCGCGGGAGGGCCGGCTGCTGCTGGACGGTCGGCTCGGTCGGCGCCCCGGAGCCGCCGACGGAGCGGTCGCTCTCGGGCCGTCCATCGTCGCGGACGTCCTTCCCGGTTCCAGGCTGGCTACCGAGGAGATCTTCGGTCCTGTCCTCTCGGTGACGAGAGCGGCTTCGATCGAGCAGGCCGTCGAGATGGCGAACGATACGGACTACGCCCTGACCGCCGGCATCATGTCCCGTTCTCCGGCCCACATAGCGCTGGCAGTCGAGCAGCTGCGGGCCGGAAACGTGTACGTCAACCGGACGATCACAGGGGCGGTGGTCGGTCGCCAGCCATTCGGAGGCTACGGGCTGTCGGGTGTCGGCTCCAAGGCCGGGGGTCCCGACTACCTGCTCCAGTTCCTCGACCCCCGGACGGTGAGCGAGAACACGATGCGGCAGGGCTTCGCGCCGCAGGATACGGTTCGACCGATGGGGCCAGGGCCCGGCAACCAGGCCCCCGCGGGAGACCGTCGACGTCACGACCCCGGCCGTGAGCGGGCCGGCCGGACAGGGACGGGATCCTTGCGGCGGCTGGGAAGGTTCGACAGGGGGAGGGGGAATTGAAGGCAACCGAGACGGTAGAGATGCAGGGCCACATAGTGGACTCGCTGACGCTGGCCAAGGTGCTGGACATCGTGGTCGGGGCCGGGGCCGAGTACACCCTGGACGAGGTGGAACTGGGTCGGACCAGCAGCGACCCCAGCCGGGGGAGGCGGTCGATCACGGCAGACGACGACGTGGCACTTGCCACGCTGCTCGACCAGATACACCTTCACGGAGCGAACCGGGTGAGTGCGGGCGATGCCGTTCTGGCGGTGTCCGAGAAGGACGGAGTGCTGCCGGCAGGCTTCTACTCCACCACCAACTTGCCCACCTCGGTGCGCCTGGCGGGACGCTGGCGGCCGGTCGAACGGCCCGAGATGGACTGCGCCGTGGTGGTGGACGACAGCGGCACCGCCCGTACCGTGCCCATGCACCGGGTCAGGTCGGGGGACCGGGTGGTGACGGGAAGCGACGGGATCCGGGTGGAGATGCCTGTGCGAGCGGCGCGGGGGCATGCGTTCGAGTTCATGACGTCGGAGGTCTCGTCCGAGAAGCCCCAGGCGCTGCTGGTAGCGGAGGTCTGCAGACGGGCGGCCGAGAACAGGGAGGCGGGCGGCAGGCTGCTGGCGGTGTGCGGCCCTGCCGTGGTGCACACCGGAGCTGGCCCGGACCTGGCCCGCTTGGTGCGGAACGGGTGGGTGGACGTCCTGTTCGCCGGCAACGGGTTCGCCACCCACGACATCGAGTCGAACGTCATGGGCACGTCGCTCGGAGTATCGCTCGGGGAGGGAACGGCGGCCGAAGGCGGGCACGCCAACCACCTGCGGGTCATCAACGAGGTCCGGAGGCACGGCTCCATAGCCGGAGCAGTCCGGGCCGGCTTCCTGGGAGGGGGTGTCCTCTACGAATGCGTGAGGCGGGACGTGCCGTTCGTGCTGGCCGGGTCGATAAGGGACGACGGCCCGCTCCCGGATGTGGTGACCGACGTGGTGGCGGCAGCCGACGCCATGCGCGACCAGCTGGAGGGTGTCGGGGTAGCGCTGATGCTCGCTTCGACACTGCACGGGATCGCCACCGGCAACCTGCTTCCTGCAGGAGTGCAGACGTTTTGCGTGGACATCAACCAGGCGGTCGCGATCAAGCTCTCCGATCGGGGCACCCACCAGGCTCTCGGCATAGTGACGGACGTGGGGCTGTTCCTTCGCCAGATGGCGGATCGGCTCTGTCGAGATGCATGACGAGGACGGCCTGTCCTGGGGGCGTCGTTACCTGATGTGCCCTCCGTCCCACTTCGGCGTGCTCTACGAGATCAATCCGTGGATGGACGCCACGACGGTGGTCGACGCCGACTCCGCCAGGCAGCAGTGGGAGCACCTGGCTTCGACGCTTCGCGTCGCGGGTGCGGAAGTAGTGCTGATGGAACCTGCGGACGGCCTCCCGGACCTGGTCTTCACCGCCAACGCAGGCCTGGTGAACGGGAACCAGTTCATACCGTCGAGGTTCCGTCACCCCGAGCGCCAAGGGGAGACCGACGTGGACGTGCAGTGGTTCTCCGAGCAGGGCTTCACCGTGGAGTGGCTGCCCGACGGGGTCAGCAACGAGGGGGCGGGGGACGCCCTGCCCTTCGGCGACGTGCTCGTGTCCGGCTACCACTTCCGATCGGACGCCGCGTCCCACGCGTACGTGTCCCGCCTTACCGGTGCCGCCGTTCGATCCGTAGAGCTGATCGATCCCCGCCTCTACCACCTGGACCTGACCTTCTGCCCGCTCGACTCGCGCCGCGCCATGGTGGCGCCGCTCGGCTGGGACCGTTACGGACTGGCGGTGCTGGAGAACCTCGTGCCGGAGCCGCTGTTCCTGGAGGACGAAGAGGCGCTGGAGTTCTGTGGCAACTCGGTCGTCGTAGGGTCTGTCGTCGTCATGCCAGCATGTCCACCGAGAGTTGGCAGGCAGCTGGAGCGGTGGGGATTCGACGTGGTGGTCTGCCCGGTGGACCAGTTCCTCAAGGCGGGCGGCGGGTGCCGCTGCCTCACCCTTGCGCTGGACGTGCATCTCGGGCTGCCTTCGGCCGAGTCAACTGTGACGTAGACGTAGGCGCCGGGACGTAGGCGATCCGCTCGCGTCCCCCGGCTCCAATCAGCCTTTCTGGAAGTGGGACACGAGCCGCCGGAGTGAGTCCGACACGTTGGCCTCGTGGCGTTTCGGGTAACCCATCAGCCGCAGCAGTGCCGGCATCCGGGAGGTGGACATGTCGAACGTCTCGGTCACGCGGGTCCGATCCACTCCGAGCGGCTCCAGCTCCCAGCGCCACCTGTGCCCTCCGAAGTGCGCCCAGGCGATCCGGCGGTCCTGGTCGAACTCCACCACCTGCGAGGTGATCCGGTAGGGCACCCCCATCTTCATCTGCATCCCGAACCGGCTGCCGAGCTGCAGCCTCGCCGGCCCCCGGAACGCTCCCCTGACGCTCCGGTCCCCACTGATGACGGCATGGTTCGCCGGCCTGGACAGGAAGTCGAACACCTCCGACGGAGCCGCGTCGACGTCGTCGGTAGCCGAGACGGTGTCGCGGTCGACCGTCGCACCTGCCGGCGTGGGCGATTGAGACACCACGTCACTCCCTCTCCTGGTAGGACCCGCCGGCCTGGCCCGACCCGAGCGGTTCCCTCGAGCTGGCAGCCGGACCGCCCGATCCTACCGCCACCATCCGTCCCGAGTTGCCCATCCGGAGCCGGGCGCCTGGCACACGAGACGGCGCCCGCTCCAGCCCGATGGCTGGTTTTGGTGTGTGAGTGCCAGAACGTCGGCTTAGGATGGCAGCCGCCGCCCGGGTAGCTCAGTGGTAGAGCAGCTCACTCGTAATGAGCAGGTCAGGGGTTCGAATCCCCTCTCGGGCTCCGGGTCCGTGCTGGTGGCGGGGGCATTCTGCTTCCAGGTTCCCTTGCCGCCCTGCCTCGGGCATCCGTTGGCCCCCCGAGGAGCAAGTCGCTCCCACGACATCTGGCTCCAACCGGCGTCGGCCAAGACTGGCGTCGGCCAAGACTTTGGCCGGGAGCAGAAGACGGCTGACGATCACGGGATCAGGAGCAGCTTTCCCGTGGTGCGCCTGGCTTCGAGGTCCTGATGGGCGTTCCGGACGTCGTCCAGGGCATATAGCCCGCCGATCCTGACGTCGAGCTTGCCCTGCAGGACCCAGGCGAAGAGATCCCGCGCTCTGGACTCCAGGTCGGTTCTGGTCGAGATGTAGTGCCCGAGAGACGGGCGGGTGATGAACAGCGACCCACCGGCATTCAGCCGCTGCAGGTCGAACGGCGGGACCGGACCGCTCGACTGGCCGTAGAGCACCAGCATTCCTCGCGGCGCCAGCACGGAGAGGCTCCGGTCGAACGTGGAGCGACCCACTCCGTCGTACACCACGTTGGCTCCCCGCCCCTCACTCAACTCGGCGACCGCGGCCGGCATCTGGTCGTAGGGTACGGCACGGTCCGCACCAGCGCCGGTGGCGAGGTCCCTCTTCTGACCCGTGGACGCCGTCGCGACCACGCGTCCACCCCTCTGCTTCGCCATCTGGGTAAGCAGCAGGCCCACGCCTCCCGCCGCAGCATGCACCACCGCTACATCTCCAGGACCGATCGCCCACGTGCTGTGGCTCAGGTAGTGAGCGGTCATCCCCTGGAGCATCACTGCCGCAGCGACACGCACATCGGTACCGTCCGGAACGCCGACCGCCATCGCCGCAGGCACCAGAGCGACGGAGGAGTAACTGCCCAGCACGCCGGTCCAGGCGACCTTGTCACCCACCGAAATAGCCTGAACGCCTTCGCCGACCGCCACCACGGTCCCGGCGCCCTCGTTGCCCAGCACAGCCGGCAGCTCGAGCGGGTAGAGGCCTTGCCTCTGGTAGACGTCGATGAAGTTGACGCCGGCCGCCGCCACCTCTACCGCCAGTTCGCCGGGACCCGGCCGAGGAGCGTCTCGCTCCACGACTTCGACGACTTCCGGTCCCCCGTGCCGACGGATCAGGGCTGCCTTCATACGAGCTTCCTCCATTCGCAAACCTGCTCCAGTGCAAGGCACACGCCGCTCAAGCTGCCACCTCCCTCGATACGGCGAAAGCGAGCTCGTCCAGGGCGGCGGTCAGCGCAGGGACGATGACGGGATCAGGAGTCTCGTCCTTCAGCTTCAGATGAGCGCTGTCGACCGACAGCCCGCTTTCGAGCACTATCGCTCCGATCCTGCCCAGCACTTCACGTAGCAGGCCCGCTGCTCGGGCGCCGCCATACCGGCCTGGCGAGGCGGACAACACCTGTACCACCTTGTTCTTGAGAACGGAATCGCCCGCCGGCCGGGACAGCCAGTCGACCGCGTTGGACAGGACCCCCGGCACCGCTCCGTTGTACTCCGGGGTCACGATCACTACGCCGTCGGCGGCGTCCACCGCTTCGCGGAGGCCGGAAACGGTCTCCGGCCAGCCTTGGACCTCCGTGTCACCGTCGTAAAACGGAAGCTCGGCAAGGTTGCTGACAACTTCCACTTCGTCGGAGGGCCGCAGCACAGCCACGAGCTGAGCAAGGCGCGTATTGAACGAGCCCTTCCGTGTCGATCCCGAGATCACGAGCAGCTTCACTGGGGCTCCAATCTTTTGTTCGTCTTCACGTGTTGGTCGTCTTCTCGTCCTCGTCGGGCACGCCGAAGGTCCGACGTGCCGGCGCTCCTCCAGAGCACCTTCCCCGAACAGCCTGGTAACGTCGGGCAGGCCCCGGTGGTTGTCCCCAAAAGGTTAGCCGCATAATCATAGGCTGCGACCGGGGAGCGACTGCAACCCGGGGAGAGGATTTGGACCCACGCCAGGCAGAGCTGCTGAACAGCGCTATCCGGACGATCTCGATCCGCCACCGCGCCCTGGCAGCCGCCCTCCTCGCCCCTCTGGGTCTTCACCCAGGGCAGGAGGTCCTCCTGTTCGAGCTGCACAACCGGGGTCCCCTCACCCAGGGACAGCTCGCCTCCGCCTCAGGGTGCGAACCGCCCACCATCACCAACAGCGCTCGAAGGCTGGAGGCAGCGGGGCTGCTGGTGCGCACCGAGAGCCCAGACGACGCCAGAGTGACCATCGTCGACCTGAGCGACCGCGGGCGGGCACTGCTCCCCGCGCTGCAGCAGGCCTGGACGCAGCTGGCCGAACAGAGCGTAGCCCGGCTCCTGACGACTCCCCCGGAGCGACTGGTCGAGGACTTGTCGGACCTCGCATCCAGTTTGGAGGCAGCCCGAGCCCGATGCTCTCCGTGCAGCACCCGGAGTCGCAGTCGGGAACCGGTCGACGAAGGCGTGCCTGACCCCGGCTCCGCGCCTATCCGCCAGTAGATACACGCCGTGCGGTTCTGATGGGTCCCGTCGGCGAAGGTCGTTAGGACGAGTCGCTTCCGACGCTTCGCGGTTCCGGTCCTCCATGTACGGAGATAACGACTACATGAGCCAGAGCACCAGTGGCCGCACAGGCACTCCTCCTGCAGGTTCTGTCGGGGTTCGCGGCTCCGCCGGAGCACCGGACGACTCGAGCCCGGATACGAGCGTGAATTCGCAGCTCGGGCCCCCGTATCCCGCCCGCGGTGGAGCGTTCCAGACCCTCAGAAGAACGGTCTCGGAGTTCCAGGAGGACAACCTCACGGACCGGGCGGCGGCACTCACCTACTATGGCGTGCTCTCCATCTTTCCAGCCCTCATTGCCTTGGTATCCCTGGTGGGACTGCTCGCCAAGCCCTCGCAGGTGATGGGCACCGCCGTAGGGCTGTTGAAGGGGATCGCCCCCGCTTCGGCGATCCACGCCTTCGGAGGCCCTCTCCACAGCCTCGCGTCCAACAGGGCGGGTACCGGCGTCGGCCTGCTCATCGGCGTGGCGGCAGCGGTGTGGTCCGCCTCCGGATACGTCGGCGCCTTCATGCGGGCGTCGAACAAGATATACGAAGTGAACGAGGGTCGGTCGTTCTTCCGGCTGCGCCCGGTCCAGTTGGTGGTGACCCTGGTGCTGGTGGTGCTCCAGATGATACTCCTGCTTGCCGTGGCATTGACAGGTCCCCTGGCCTCCAACGTGGGAGCGGCGCTGGGTATAGGGGGCACCGCCGTGACGGTTTGGGACATCGCCAAGTGGCCCGTACTGGCGGCGATAGTCCTGCTCATGTTCGTCGTCCTCTACCACTCCAGCCCCAATGCGAAGCTGGGCAGCTATATGTCGGTGGTTCCCGGTGCGATCCTCGGAATGCTGGCCTGGCTGGTCGCCTCCGTAGGGTTCGGCTTCTTCGTCGCCAACTTCGGCTCCTACAACAAGACCTACGGATCGCTTGCCGGAGTGATCGTGTTCTTGGTCTGGCTCTGGATAACCAATGTCGCAGTGCTGCTCGGCGCGGAGTTCAATGCGGAGAGAGAGCGGAGCCGGGAGCTCTCCGGTGGTACCACCGCGGCTCGGCGGAGCATCCAACTGCACCCCAGGTCCGAAGCGAAGCCTCGTCAGCGACCGAGGACTGCCTGATCTTCTGCAGGCGCGACAGGCCGGGCGCACCGGGAGCGGCGGGTGTCGACTCCGGCGCCGGAGGGAGAAGTGCCTCCAATCGGTCGGCAGCGGTCAGACGTGCTGCTGTAGGCGGACCAGCACCGACTGCAGAAGCAGCGTCTCGTTGGGATTTCGCACCAGGGATCTTCCGGCCCGCTCGATACAGGCAGCCGCGTCCCGAACGGCTTCGACACTATGAGGGCGCTGAGCTTCCGTCCGGTCGGCAGGTGTCAGCCGAATCCGGTAGGACTCGGCCAGCGCGGCCAGGCCAGCTTGCAGCTCCTCGGTACGAGCTCGCCTCTCCTCACGGCGCTGCTGCTCCAACAGCAGCTTCTTCGGTACGACCGAGTCGGAACCGAACTGCTTGGCGTGCTCGGCATGGTGACGCAACTGTTCGCGGTGCCGGCTGCGCAGCGGTTGCATCGCCCGGTCGGTCAGCTCCGTCAGCTCCGATACGAGTGACGCCACGGTGCAGCCGGTGCTGTCGAGCCGGCCCGCTACGGACATCCAGACGTCCCGACGCAGCGCCAACTCGTCGTCCGTCGCCAGAAGCCGCGCTCGGACAAGGCTGCCTCCCGAAGCGGCAGCCGCCAGCTGGGCCCGATCCGGCGGTACGCCCTCGGCAGTCAACGTAGAGGTGAGCCAGTCGACTCCCAACCGCTCGAAGTGGACCACGGCACACCTGCTGGCCAGCGTGGCCAGCTCGGGGCCCGCACCGTCAGCCAACAACACGAAGACCGTGGACGCAGGAGGCTCTTCGACGGTCTTCAGCAGTGCCGGCATGACCTGCCTCCCCAGGTGCACGTCCCTGAGCACGACCACCTGCCGCTGGCCCCCCAAGGGCGCCCGGAGCGCCAGCGCCGTCGCCGAACGAACCTCCTCCATCGTCAGCGCCGGCCCACTCCGCTCGATCAGCACCAGGTCGGGATGGGAGCCCACTTCGGCTGCCGCACAACTGGCGCACTCGCCACACCCATGCCGCTCGCACAGGAGTGCCGCCGCGAACGCCCTGGCAGCGCTGACCTTGCCGGAACCGGAAGGCCCGACGAATAGATACGCATGACCGGGCCGCTCCAGCAGCGCACGCAACTCGGTGTCGGTACCGTCCTGCAGAGCCAGTCGGGGGCCGGTCAATCCGGTCGCCCCAGCCGCTCCTCCACCTCCGCGAGGATGCGGGCAGTCACCTGCGCCGGATCCCCTGCTCCGTCGACCACCGCCCACCGTTCGGGGTCCGACG
Source organism: Actinomycetes bacterium (assembly GCA_021795215.1). Lineage (GTDB taxonomy): Bacteria > Actinomycetota > Acidimicrobiia > Acidimicrobiales > JAKAOS01 > JAJYPS01. The sequence goes on along the minus strand of JAJYPS010000035.1, from coordinate 2,007 downwards.
CGGCCATTTCGGCGTAGCCGGCGGAGACCCTCGAGAAGAACTCTGCCGGTTCCGCCTCGAAGCGGTCCGTCGGCGCTGGTTGCCGCCGCAGCGCCTCCGCAGGGGAAACCTGCAGCAGCACCGTCAGGTCGGGTCGGAGGCCCACCGTCGCCCAGTCGCACAGCCACGACAGCTCCGCCGGTTCGAGACCCCTCCCCCATCCCTGGTAAGCCAACGTGGAAGGGGTGTACCGATCGCTGACCACCCAGCGGCCGCCATCGAGCGCCGGCTGGATGACCGCCTCCACGTGCTGCGCCCTGTCCGCCAGCATCAGCAGAGTCTCCGCCCTGACGGTCACACGGTCCTCTTCCGTGCCAGCGACGGCCAGTAGCTGCTCCCGGAGCCGACGGCCAAGCGGCGTACCCCCCGGCTCGTTGGTGCACAGCGCTCCCAGCTCTGCCGCCAGCCGACGAGCCTGAGTCGACTTGCCGACCGCTTCCGGACCCTCCAGCACTACGAGCCGACCGTTCATCGGTGTGTCATGACGTCGAAGAACCTGGCGACGACGTCTTGCCGCCTGCTCGCTTCCCGGCGGCGGACTTGGAGGTGGCTGCTTTTGCCGACGCCTTCGAGCCAGCCTTGGCAGTGGCGGCCTTGGAGGTGCCGGACTTGGAGGTGGCTGCTTTGGAGGTGGCCGATGACCGCCTGGGCCGCTTCTGGGGCGGCCCCGCGGCCCGGCGGTCCGCCAGCAGCTCCGCGGCACGCTCGGGCGTGAGGTGCTCCGGCGTGTCTCCCCGCTTCAACGAGGCGTTCGTCTCCCCGTCCGTCACGTACGGACCGAACCGGCCCTCGCGGACGACCATCTGGCCACCGGTCACCGGGTCGGGACCGAGCTCTTTCAGAGGTGCGGCCGGCGCCCTTCGCCCGCGGGTCTTCGGCTGCGCCAGGAGCTGCAGCGCTCCCTCGAGCTCGAGCGAGAACAGCTGCTGCTCGTCCGCCAGGCTTCTGGTGTCGCTGCCCCGCTTCACGTAGGGACCGAAGCGGCCGTTCGCGACCACCACCTCTTCGCCGGTGCCCGGATCGGCACCGAGCGACCGGGGAAGGGACAGGAGGCGCAGGGCGTCCTCCAGGGTGACCGACTCGACAGTCATCGAGCTGAGCAGCGAAGCGGTCACCGGCTTTTCCTTCGAGCCGGGCTCAGGCTGACCGAGCTGGACGTAGGGCCCGAACCTGCCTGCCCGGACCAGGACCGCCGACCCGGACGTCGGATCGGTGCCCAGCTCCCGGTCCCCCGAGGGCGCCTCCAGAAGCTGTTCCGCCCGGTCGACCGTCAGCTCGTCCGGCGCCATGTCGTCCGGCACGGGAGCCCTCTGCTCACCTCTCTGCACGTAGGGCCCGTAACGGCCGACTCTCACCACCAGCTCGGCGCCTTCGGCGTCTTTCCCGATGTGGATCGAGTTGACTTCCCTGGCGTCTATATCGGCCAGGTGGTCGCCTACCACGGTCTTGAGCCCCGGCCTCCCGTTGCCGAAGTAGAAGCGGCTCAGGTACGGGACCGCCTCCTCACGCCCACCGGCTATCAGGTCCAGGGCATCCTCCATCGACGCCGTGAACCCGTAGTCCACCAGATCCCCGAAGTGCTGCTCCAGCAGGCCCACGACGGCGAACGCCACGAACGAGGGAACCAGAGCGGCTCCCTTCTTCCACACATAACCCCTGTCCTGGATGGTGCCGATGATCGACGCGTACGTCGACGGCCGACCGACTCCCAGCTCCTCCAGCGCACGCACAAGGGACGCTTCCGTGTAGCGCGCCGGGGGCTGGGTAGTATGCCCCGCCGCCTCTACCGATTCGGTAACCGGCTTGTCCCCCTCGGACAGCGCCGGCAGATGGGACTCGGAGTCCTCCGCCTGGGTCTCGGGATCGTCGGCACCCTCCACGTATGCCTTCAGGAACCCGAAGAACTTGATCACCCGCCCACTCGCCACGAAGTCGACCGACTCCCGGCTCCCGTCCCCTCCCGCCGCA
>JAJYPS010000126.1 GCA_021795215.1 Actinomycetes bacterium | reverse complement strand
GGCCGGCGTTCAGCGCAGGCCGGCGCGGCCCGGCAGCGCTGCTGGCCCGGCGATGGATCCTGACCCACGAGCGTTACGGAGCGGTCGTCGGTCTGTCGGAGCCCTGTGTGGGCATGGTCCACCTTCACTATCAGGACCTGCTGCGAAGTCACTGGCGCCGACGGGCCGCGTTCATGTCCACCCGCACCTTCGAGCTGTCGAGCTTCGTCAACCGTTTCGGAGGACCTACGGCGACCGGTCCGGTTGGAGAAGCTGCCGGGGAGAACCCGAACGGCTCCTGCCGGGCGGCGACAGGACCGGGGGACGCCTCGGAGCCTCGGAGCGAGCGGCAATTCGGCGCAGAGGACGCCGGCCGGCCGGCGAGGAATGCGGAATGGTGGGCAACCGCCCAATGGTGGGCGTGGGCGGTCGCGTGGGTGGCTCCGGGAGGTTTCGCCCTCTCGGTGACCGTCGCTCGGATGGTCCTTCGGGCCCTTCCCCGTCCGGTGCTGCTGCGCCTGTCGGCCGCGCGGGGCCGTAGGGAAGCTGCCGAGGCCCGACCTCCTGGGCCGTTCAGCTTGGTTGGGGAAGCAGCGCTTCGGCTCTCAGGGGCAGACGGGCGACTTCGTCGCCGTCGAGGCGAACCGTCACGGAGTACAGCGCCGGGCGTCGCATCTCGACCGCCAGGGGCAGCGCGAAGCCGCTGAACGGCGGCAGGTCCGGGTCGCGAGGCATCTCGACCGGCGGATGGATGGTGCTGGTCCCAGAGCGTCTCGCCGTCGGGGTGCTGGGCCAGGACCCTCAGGAGGTGGGTGCTGTCCTGCTCGTCGTTCTCCCACGTGATGCGGCCGACGATGGTCAGCTGCTGGCGCAGGGGGAACTGCGGCCCCCTTAGCAGCGATATGCCGGCACCGAGCACTGAGAGCAGGCCGAGGCTGTCCACCATGGCGGCGTGGGCCAGGAAGGCGAAATCGAGCTTCGGCACAGCAGGGATAGTAAGGGCTGCGAGGTGGTCGAGGCTTCGCGGGCATCCGTTCGTTCGGCCTCGGATCAAGACGCGGTGGCTACCTCCCGGCGTGCGGGCACTTCCGCTCGCGGGTCGATCGCCGTCGTGGTCGCGACGTGCTCCAGCGCCCGGTCGAGGTCCAGCCAGAGCAGCAGACCGCGCTCCAACTTGTAGACCCCTCGGATCACGTCCCTAGCCGGTCCTCTGAGTGTCTCCGGAGGCGGCTCGAGCGCTTCGTCGCCGATCTCCACGACGTCGCCGATCTCGTCCACCAGCAGGCTGATCGGGCCGTCGCTGCCGCGAACGACCACGTTCATCGACGGCCGCTGACCGTGGAGAGCCGGGAGGCCCAACCGGCGGCGCAGGTTGACCGCGGCCACGATCAGTCCCCGGAGGTTGATGAGGCCGGCGACGATGTCGGGGGCGAGCGGTACGGATGTCATGTGCTGAGGACGCAGCACCTCCTGTACCTGGGCAATCTCTATGCCGAAGGTCAGGTGCCCTACCCGGACCGTGCAGAACCCGCGCTTCTCCTCGTTGCTCACGAGAGGACCTCCTCCATCTCGAACAGGCTCGGATCGGCGTTTCGCACCAGCGCCTCGAGCTCCACCACCTCGGTGGCACGACCTGCGACCACGGCCGAGCCGAGTATGCCGTCCCGGCCGAGCTGCTCCTCGAACACGACGTCCTGCTCGACAATGTCCAAGATGCCGTCCACCGCCACGCCGACCTCGCGCTCTCCGACCTGCACCACCACGACCGCCACCAGGTCCTCCTCCGTCATCGAGCGGGGGATGCCCATCGCGTCGGACAGGTGGATCAGCGGCAGCAGGTGGCCGCGGTACTGGACCACGTCCCTGTTCCCAGCCGACTCGATCTTGGAGATGTCGAACTCCTCCAGTCTGGACACCTGCTCGAGAGAGACCGCCACGCGACCCCGTTCGCCGGTGGCCAGGACCAGAAGGGTCTGGCGGAGGCTGTCCACGTTCAGGCGGGCGGAGTCGTCCGCCGCGGGCCGCTTGCCCTCCCCGGTCGCCTCCGAGCGGCGGGCAATGCCCGCGACGTCGAGGATCAGGGCGACTCTCCCGTCGCCCATGATGGTGGCCCCGGCGAACACCGGCACGTCCTTCAGCTGGCCTCGCAGAGGTTTCACCACGATCTCCTCGGAGTCGTTCACGGCGTCCACGACGAGGCCGAAGGCCTGGTCCTCCACTTGCAGCACGACCACGTTCAAGCTGCCGTCGCCGTCGAAGAGCTGGGCCGAGCCCAGCTCGTGGCGGAGGAACACGAGGGGTAGCAGCTTGCCGCGGCGGCGGAACACCGGAGCGTCCCCGACCGACTCCAGCGCCTCCAGCGCCCGGTCCCCGTCGAGGCGGACCAGCTCCAGAAGGCTCACCTGGGGTATGGCGTAGCGCTCGCCGTCGCTCGTGACGATCAGCGCGGGCACGATGGCCAGGGTGAGCGGGATCTTCAGATGGAAGCTGGTTCCGACCCCCAGCGCGCTGGTCACGTCGACGCTGCCGCCGATGCGCTCGACGTGGGTCTTCACCACGTCCATTCCCACGCCGCGGCCGGACACGGAGCTGACCGTCTTGGCGGTCGAGAATCCCGGCAGGAAGATCATCGCGGTCAGCTCGCGGTCGTTCATGCGCGCAGCCTGGTCCGCCGTGACCAGTCCCCGCTCGACCGCCCTCTGACGTACTCGCTCGGGGTCGATCCCGGCTCCGTCCTCCGCCACCTCTATCGTCACGTAGCCGCCCTCGTGATAGGCGCGCAGGGACAGGACGCCCTCGTCGGGCTTTCCCGCCGCTCTCCGGGTGGCCGCGTCCTCGATGCCGTGGTCCACCGCGTTGCGGACCAGGTGGGTGAGAGGATCCTTGATCGACTCGATGATCGTCCGGTCCAGCTCGGTCTCCTGCCCCTCCATCTCGAGGCGGACCTGTTTGCCGCAGGATCGGGCCAGGTCTCGCACGACTCTCGGGAACTTGGCCCACACGTTGCCTATCGGCTGCATCCGTGTCTTCATCACGCTTTCTTGCAGCTCGGTCGTGATGAGGCTCAGGCGCTGGCACGCAAGGCTCAGCTCCTGGTCCGACTCGGCACCGACTACCTGGAGGAGCTGGTTGCGGGCGAGCACCAGCTCGCCCACCAGGTTCATCAGGCGGTCCAGCAGGCCGACGTCGACCCTGACACTCGACTCGGGTCGTGCCTCGGTGTGCTCGGCAGCTGCCGGAGCCTCGCCGGCACCCTTGGAGGCGGTCGCCGGTTCCGTGGTCTTGGGAGCTGCGGCCGTACTGGCAGGAGGCGCCTGGGTCGCCTGAGGGGCGGTCGCCGGTTCGGTCCCAGCGGACCAGGACAGGTCCGTGGCCATGTCACCCGGGACTGCGGCTTCGGGGACTGCGGCGTCCGGGACCGCGGCTTCGTTGGTGGAGGCGTCCGGGACTGCCGCTTCTGGGTCTCCCGCCCCGATTGCACCGCTACGGGTGGCCTGGCCACTTGCTTGGACGTGGGCCTGCTCGGCCAGGGCCAGCAGGTTGTCCACCAGAGCCTGGTGGTCGTCGTCACCGTCGTTGCCCGCCGACTGCACGCTGGACATCATCGACCGAAGGGCGTCCACCGTGGAGAGCAGCGCACCAGCCCCCTCGCTGGAGAGAGCTGCTCCCTCGTCCCGCAGGCGGGACAGCAGGCTCTCCCCGGCGTGCGACACCCGCTCGATGTTGGGCAGGCCGACGAAGCCGGCCGTGCCCTTGATGGTGTGCAGTGAGCGGAACGCCGAGTTGAGAGAGTTGCGGTCGGTCGGATCCTGCTCCAGCCGCAGCAGGTCGTCGTCGAGCCGATCGAGGTTCTCGATGCTCTCGACCATGAACTCTGCCATGATCTCTTCGGTTTCGGGATCGAGGGTCATCGGGTGTCCTCTCGGGCTGGCCGGGGTCAGCGATTGGCGTAGTGGGGCGTGTTGCCGTTGGCCGAGCTCTGGCCGGTGCCCCGCTCCGTGGCGGAAGGCTCGTGGTGCGACGCTCCGAACCTCTGGGACGCCGGTGGGGACGCCTTGCGGCTGCTCTCGCCGGCCAGGCGGAAGCGGCCGACGATGCGCTCCAGCTCGTCCGCCATCCGAGCCAGCTCGGCGGCGGCCTGCTGGGTGTCCGAGGCGCCCTGGGTCGTGGCGTGAGCCGAGTCGGCGACCGCCGCAATGGAGTGGGCGATCTCACTGGCTCCGTGGGCGGCCTCGGACACCGAGTTGCCTATCTCGTTGGTCGTCACCGACTGCTCCTCGACCGCCGAGGCGATGGACGACTGCAGGTCGTTGATGCGGGCGATGATGGAGGAGATCTCCCCGATGGCTCTCACGGCGTCCTTGGTGTCAGCCTGGATGGCCTCGATCTTGCGGCCTATGTCCTCGGTCGCCTTGGCGGTGTCCTTCGCCAGGTCCTTCACTTCGGAGGCGACGACGGCGAAGCCCTTGCCCGCCTCTCCCGCCCTCGCCGCCTCGATGGTGGCGTTCAGCGCCAGCAGGTTGGTCTGCTCGGCGATGGACGTGATGACCTTCACCACTTCGCCCACTTCCGCGGAGGAGTCCCCCAGCTTGGCCACCGTGGCTGTGGTCTGCTCCGCCTGGGACACCGCCGAGGATGCGACCCTGGCCGCTTCGGCGGCCGAGCGGGCCACCTCTCCGATCGCCACACGCATCTGGTCGCTGCCCTCCGACACCGACGCCACGTTGGCGTTGACCTCCTCGGCAGCGCTGGCGACCGTGGCGGCCTGTCCGGCGGTCTCCTCCGCCGATCCCGACAGCTGGGCCGACGTGGCCGAAAGCTGCTCCGACGAGGCCGACAGCGCCACGGCGGACGTCGCCATGGCACCGAGTGCCGAGCTCATGCTTTCCACGACTGAGTTCATGGCGGTAGCGAGACGGGCCATGGCACCGACCGACCCGTCCTCCAGTTCGAAGCTGCGAGTCAGATCTCCTTCGGCCACGGACTCGAGGACGGCGACGCCGCTGTAGAGGGGCCGCACGATGGACGAAGTGAGGGCCTTGATCATGAGCACCGTCATCGCGACTACAGCCAGGGACACGAAGATCCCCTCGTCCCGTGTGCGACTATCCTGCGCCCTGACTTTCGCCAGCGAAGAAACCGACTGGGCGTGAGACGTGTTCGCCAGCGCCAAGGCAGGGCTGTTGATCGCTCCGATGCTGACCTGGCTCATGAGACTGGCCGCCGAGCCGTAGGAGGGTGGCCCGTCCGCGAATGCCTGGTTGATGCCGCCCCAGGCCGTCACGTAGTGCTGGAATCCCCGCGTGGCGGAGGAAAGGTCGGCAGCCTCGGAGCGCGACAGGTGGGCGGCTCTGAGCTTCTGCAGCTCGGCTTGGACGGTGCTCCTGGCCGTGGCCACGGCTTGCAGGTCCGCCGTGGCCGACTGGTGCGAGGTGTAGTCGAGTGCCACAGCATTCTCCAGCAGGCCCAGCCCGTTGACGGCTGACTCGAGCGACCTGGCTGCGTCCGAGACGGAAGTGTCCCTGGCAGCGGCAGCGCTCAGGGTGGCGGACCTGCCGGCGGAGGATACGTTGAGGGCGGTCAGGGCGAGGAAGCAGGCGCACACGGCAGCGCCGGCTGCTGCGAGCCTCGTGGAGATCTTGTAGTGGCTGAGTCTCAAGGCGGGGTGCATCAGAACTTCCTCTCTGGAGAGTGCATCGTCCGCACTCGCTGTTGTCGGGTCCACATGTCGCTGCAGCCGACCGGCCTTCCGCCCTACCGGGCACTCCAGGCGCCGGCCATCCGCTCTGCTGCGGAGGGCTCGTGGACCGGTGACTCGCCGCCGAAGCGAGCAGAGCGTCGGGGCTGC
>JAJYPS010000125.1 GCA_021795215.1 Actinomycetes bacterium | reverse complement strand
GCGCCCCCCGGGCGCCCAGGCCGCAGTGGCAACAGGCCGACGTGCTGGAGGTGATAGAGGAGACGCCCGAGACCGCCACCTTGCGGCTGGCGCTGCCCGGCACGCCGGGCTTCGTGGCGGGTCAGTACTACAACGTCCGCTATCCGGTGGAGGGCAAGCCGCGGCCCATCATGAGGGCCTACTCCATAGGCTCCTCTCCGCTGCCCGATCCGTCGGTGATCGAGATAACGGTGAAGGAGATGATCGGGGGTCTGGTTTCGCCCCGTCTGGTGAGGGACGTGCGAGCCGGCGACAAGCTGGAGGTGCGCGGACCTCACGGCACGTTCACCTGGACCGAAGCCGACGGAGGCCCGGTGCTGCTGATAGCGGCGGGCAGCGGCGTGGTGCCGTTCATGTCGGTCATCCGCTATGCGGTGGCGAAGAAGCTGTCGGTGAGGATGCGGCTGCTGTTCTCGTCCAAGTCGGAGGAGTTCGTAATCTACGCCGAAGAGCTGCGGCGTCTGGAGCAGGAGCACCCCTGGCTGGACGTGGTGCACACGTTCACCCGGGCGCCGGGGCACCCGGGGGCGGCCTATCACCGTCGCATCGACGGCTCGATGATCACCGATTGTGTGGAGAGCCTCCAGGTTGGCGAAGGGGAGTCGCCGGTGGGCTACGCGTGCGGGTCGCCGGAGATGGTCGACGCCGCGCAGGCCGCGCTGTTGGCAGCGGGCTTGGAGCCGGATCGGGTGAGAGTGGAGAAGTACGACTGATCGGCTGCGGTTCGGCGGTGCACCGACACGGCGTATGCTGCACTCGGGTCGAGCGGCTGGCGATCCCATGTCGACCACCGCTGGGCCAGGGTCAGTCCGGCCGCCGCGCAGTGCGCGTCGTAGGCGTCGACGCCGTAGTCCCGGTCCAGCTGGAAGCCTGCCACCAACGCCCCGCCAGGCGCGAGGTGCCGGGCACATGCTCGCACCACCGAGGCTTCCGTGCCGGGCCGGGTGAACAGGAGCACGTTGCCGGCCATTACCACCGCGTCGAACTGTCGGCCCAGGTCCAGCTGCGACAGGTCTGCTCGGATCCAGTCAAGGTGCGGCGCCCGCCTGCGGGCGGTATCGAGCATGGACTGGTCCACGTCCACGCCGGTCACCCGCACGCCCCTTCTGGCCAGTTCGATCGCCACCCGTCCTGTGCCGCAGCCGGCGTCCAGCACCGAGCGGGGAGCGGGATCGAGCCCCACGACGAATGACGCTTCGCCGTGCACGTCCACCCCGGCTGCCGCCTGATCGTCGAAGTGCTTCTGATAGCTGTCGCCGTGCCAGCTCACGTTGTCGAGCGTAGGCCGGGGCGGAAAGAGCGCCGTTGACGTGGCGGGCGGCGGCGCGTCGGATCCGGCCGACCATCGATCCGTCGAACGTGGGTGGACCGGGTGATCGGTCGGCCGGAGAGGAAGTACGGTCTATGCCTATGGCCACATCGGACAGCTCGGATTCGGCGGCACGGGACCTGCACCCTTCACCCAGGCTGCAGCAGTCCCCCGGAGTGCCGCGAGCGGCGGCCGGCACTCACGTGGTGGTGGTCGGGGCGGGGTTCGCCGGGTTGGCCGTGATGAACGGCCTGGAGGACACGGGCATCAAGGTGACGCTGGTGGACCGCCACTACTACACGACGTTCCAGCCACTGCTGTACCAGGTGGCGACGGCGGGGTTGGACGCGGGGGACGTGGCGTTCTCGGCTCGGGCGCTGGTTCGTCATCGGCAGTGGGCGGACTTCCGCCAGGGTGACGTGACGGGAGTCGACTGGGAGGGCCGGCAGGTGCTGCTGTCCGACGGCGACAAGGTGCCATACGACTTCCTGGTCCTGGCGGCAGGCGCGGTGACGAACTACTTCGGCGTGGAGGGCGCCGAACAGCATGCGCTGGCGATCTACACCCTGGACGACGCTCTGGCAGTTCGGTCCCGCCTGTACCACCAGCTGGAGGCAGCGAACGCCAACCCCGACCGGGACGGCGTGCTGACGTTCGTCGTGGTGGGCGGGGGCGCCACGGGGGTGGAGATGGCCGGCGCCCTGGCGGAGCTCCTGCAAGCTTCGCTGTTCCGGGACTATCCGCGCCTCGATCGGGGCCTGCCTCGGGTGGTGCTGGTCGAACGGATGGACCACCTGCTCACGGCGTTCGACAAGTCGCTGCGGCGCTACACCCTCTCGGAGCTGTCCCGGCGAGGGGTGGAGGTTCGTCTGGGTGAGTCGGTGGCGAAGATCGGCGAGGGACAGGTGGTGCTGGGCTCGGGCGAAGTGATCCAGGCGGGCGTGGTGGTGTGGGGAGCCGGTGTGGCAGCGTCGCCCCTAGCCGGCAAGCTGGGCGCTCGCCAAACGGTCGCCGGAAGGCTTGTCGTGGAGGACGACCTTCGCCTGTCGGACCACCCCGAGGTGTTCGCCGTGGGCGACATAGCGGCCGCGCCGGACCCTTCCGGCGGCGTGACGCCCCAGTTGGCTCAGCCGGCCATCCAGACCGGCGCCCACGCCGCCGAGCAGATCAAGCGACTGGTGGCGGGAGAGTCGACGACCCAGTTCCGGTACCACGACAAGGGCATCATGGCCACCATCGGCCGCCATGCGGCAGTGGCCCAGCTGGGCAAAGGTATAGACCTCCGCGGCACGCCGGCCTGGATCGCTTGGCTGGCTCTCCACCTGCTCACGCTTCTGGGCGCTCGCAACCGGCTGACCGTGCTGGTCAACTGGAGCTGGCGGTATCTGTCCTGGTCGAAGGGGCCCCGGTTGATCGTCGGTGCCGAGACCGGCCGCCTGACCCGCAAGGAGCCCCGAGCGGGACAGCAGTCGGACTGAGCACGGGGTTGCGGGCTGGCGGCATGCTGCCACCTGCCTGCCCTTTGCAAGCTCGGGGCCAGCCGGGCCTCGAGGCGCAACCGGGCGTCTGCGCCCGTTATGCGGCGTCGGCGACCCGCCACTCGGCAGGAAGTATTACCAGCACGCCTGTCGAATGCACGAGAGCAAGTGCTTGGTCGTCTATCGACGCGCCGGCAACACAAGGCACGACGCCAGCGCTGAGCGCCTTCTCGAACGTCTTCGCCCGGCGATCCGCTCGCTCGACGTCGTCACGGTGGATCCGTGCGGCGACTTCGGTCGCCATCCAGAGCTCGTCTCCGGTGTCCTTGCGGCGAGTCCGATGCAGCGCGTCCAACAGGACCGCATCGTCCCGCTCTTCGGCACTGATCCTCTCCGAGTCTTCTGCATCGTCCAGAAGGAGCCCCAGCGCTTCGGGTGTCACCTTCCTGATCCTGCGGTACTGGGTCGAACCGAGGTACGACGACGCGTGCTTCACCCAGCGATCCTGAAGCCACCAGCCGTCGAGCCGCCCGAGCCTGTCGTTCTGGCGCTTGGCCGTCTCGCCCAGAGCACGCAACTGCTCCACCACCATGGCCATTTGCTGCGTCAGTTCATCCACCCGCTGAGTCAGTTCATCCACCCGGTGCGTTAGTTCATCCACCCGCTCGGTGAGTACGTCGAGCCGCTCCGTGAGAGCGTCCATTCGCTCGGTGTGGCGCAGGTCCATCTCGGCGACCCTCGCCGGCAGCTCCAAGAGCTCGTCGGTCAGGATGGCCCGCCGGATCTCCGCGCGGGCCTCGGGATCCGACTCGATCAGCCGCAGGATCCGGCGCAGTTCTTCAGGCGTCGCAGTGTCAGAGGTCATGAAGTGGCTCCTCCCGCAAGAGTACCGCCGCCCAGGCCGGGCGGCACAGGAGCCCCCATGCTGTCTTGACGTTGAGACGGCAGCGCTGGCCGAAGGCGGGAGATGGTGGCTTCGCCCTCTATCGGTTGGGATGGCGGCGGCGCGGCAGAAAGCCCCCGGGCAACCGGCAACCATGCCGACCACCGGCATCAGCGCCCGGCATGGTTGGTGACGCCCATCGGTCGGTCTGGAGCCTCATCGGTCGATCTGGAACGTGAGTCCAACCCGAAGCGGAGGGGGAGGGATTCGAACCCCCGGGGCTCTCACCCAAAGCTTTTCAAGAGCTTCGCATTCGGCCGCTCTGCCACCCCTCCATCCGGGGGATCAACCTACCGTGCGTCGGGCAGGACCTGCGAACGGAGCTGGTCCACCCACCGGCTGGCGCGCAGCCACCCCTGTTGCACCTGGCGGCGCTGCTCCGGGCCGGAGGGGCCGGCGGCAGGATAGGAGCCGAGGAACTTGAGCCGCTCCAGGACGGTGTGGAGGTTGCGGAGGCAGTCGGCGACGACCTCGTCCTGGATGTGTCCCTCCATGTCCAGGACGAAGCAGTACTGTCCCAGTCCCTGCCGGGTGGGCCGCGACTCGAGCCGGGTGAGGTTGATGGAGCGGGCGGCGAACTGCTCCAGGATGCCCAGCAGGCTGCCCGGCTCGTCGGCGCGCTGGAAGCAGACGACGCTGGTGCGGTCGTGGCCGGTGGCGGCGGGTATTCCGGCAGAAGCGACGGCGACGAAGCGGGTCTGGTTGCCGGGATGGTCCTCTATGTCGGACGCGACGACTTCCAAGCCGTACACCTTGGCGGCCACCGCAGGGGCGACGGCGGCGGCGCCGGGCACGGTGCCTTCGGCGACCAGGCGGGCAGCCTCGGCGGTGGACTTGGTGGCGACGGTGTCCACGGCCGGAAGCCGGTCGGCCAGGAACCTGCGGCACTGAGGAAGCGCTACGGGGTATGAGAGCACCTGGGTGATGTCGCGGAGGACTGCACCCGGTGGAGCGAGCAGGTTGAGGTGGACGTCCAGCAGCACTTCGCGCTGGATGAGGAGATCGTGGTCGAACACCAGCCGGTCCAGCGTGGCGTTGACGCTGCCCTCGATGGAGTTCTCGATCGGGGCGAACGCCAGCGTGGCGGCATCCTGTGCGGCTGCGGTGAGGACGTCGTCCATGGTCGCCATCGGGACCAGGTCGGCCGAGGCCAGATCGGGCTGGGAGAGGAGCGCCTCCTCGGTGAACGTCCCGGCGGGGCCCAGGTAGGCGACCCGCTCGTGGACCTGCCGGCGGGGCGGGGGTTCCATGCCGGGCAGGATAGTGAGCATATGGACGAGACGGCCTTACGGCGACTGCTGGACGAGGTTCGGGAGGGACGGACGCACCCGGACGACGCTGTGAGGCTGCTGCGCCGCCTTCCCTACGCCGACTTGGGCATGGCGAAAGTGGACCACCACCGTTACCTGCGCCAGGGCCTGGCGGAGGCGGTCTACGGGCCGGGCAAGACGGCGGAGCAGTGCGCTGCGGTGGTGGCGGAGCTGTTGGCGGAGCCGAGCGGGGGACCTGTGCTGCTGACCCGGGCATCGCCGGAACAGGTGGAGGCGGCGACGAAGTCGTCGCCGGGAGGGATCGTGTCGGCGTCGGCAGCACCGGGGGCGGCGACGGTGTGCTGGCGGATGGCAGCACCGAGGGAAGGCAATGTGCTGGTGGTGACGGCGGGGACGGCGGACCTGGCGGTGGCGGACGAGGCGATGTCGACGCTGGAGGCGTACGGCTTCTCGCCGGAGCTGCTGGCGGACGTGGGCGTGGCGGGGCTGCACCGGCTGCTGCCGGCTACGGCCAAGTTGGAGTCGGCGGACGGAGTGATAGTGGTGGCGGGAATGGAGGGGGCCCTTGCGAGCGTGGTGGGAGGGATCACCCCTGCGGCGGTGGTGGCGGTGCCGACCAGCGCCGGCTACGGGGCGGGGCTGCAGGGAGTGACGGCGCTGCTGGGGATGCTGGCATCGTGCGCGGCCGGTATGGCGGTGGTGGGAATCGACAACGGTTTCGGGGCGGCGTGCGCTGTGGCGAGGATGCTGCGTTGACCAGTGCCGGAGGGCAGCGTGAAGCGGCGGGACCGGCTGCTGGCCCCCGCAGGCCAGTCGGGGGGGCGCGGGTGTCGTCGCCGGCCACCGGGCGCCGAGGGCCGGTGCCG
>JAJYPS010000034.1 GCA_021795215.1 Actinomycetes bacterium | reverse complement strand
GTTGCCTCCACTTGCTGCAGGCGAGCTTGTCGACGCGCCCGTTCGTCCCCGGTGGAGGCGAGATGCGGACCGGCGGTCAGTTCGGCGAGCGTGATGGCACAGATCGCGGCCTCGTCGGGGAGCGCCGTCGCGACGGCTGGGTCGTCCCAATCGATGACCACCGACGTGTCGAGCAGCCCGACGGACATCTACAGGCTCTGATCGACGACGCAATCGAGGTCGGCCCTGATTGTGCCGAGGTCGATGTGTGGTCCGCCAGCTCCGAGCGCGACGAGATCTGCCTTGGCGACGAACTTGCGCCGGGGCAACGTGATCGGACGGACCTCGGCCACCGGGACACCGTTGCGCGTCACGACGAAGGTCTCCCCGGCGGCTACCGCGTCGATCACCTTGGCGTTGTCGTTGCGCAGCTCCCGCTGGGCGATGGTCCGGGGCACAACGAAACTGTAGCACGAGAGGCTACAGGTCGCTACAGCGCTACCTAAAGGGGCCGCAGCGCTCCCGCCTTCAGGCCGGGGGTGAAGCGGCCCGTCGAGGCGCAGCCCCGGCACTTGGCTGGCGGTGCTGCCGCCGACCGGAAACTGGATCGGCTCCATGAAGCAGGATGCTCGGCGAGGGGACGCACTGCTTCCGGCCAGTCTGGAGCGGGCAGGATATAGGCCGAGGCGAGTGATGGAAGGCTGGTGGACGTGACGGGATGGCTTCTGTTCGTCCTGGTGATTGTCCTCTCACTGGGTGTGCTATTTGCCAGCTTGGGCCTGTTCCGGTTCGCAGCGAAGCCGCTGTCCCGGTGGAGCTCGACGAGGACTTGGTCTCTCGGCGAAGGCGGATACTCGCCGAGGCTGGTCCGAATGCTGTGGGTCGGATCTCTGTTGGAAGCCGGCATGGGCGGCTACGCCCTCGGGACGGGCAGACTGATGATGGGCTCGCTGTTCACGATGCTGAGCGCCTCGCTTGCCGTGCAGGCCTTCGCAGCTGCCAAACGGGCCAAGCGCGTGGAGGCACGAAGGACTTGATCTCCAAGCGCCGTCGAGCGCAAGTGGCCGGCTGGACACTCCGAGCACGGCGGATCAAGTCGACACCGCGGAGTGGATATCCTCTCTGATCGGCGGCGCTGGTGGCTGACGCTGGGCCGAGGGGGGCTGGGCTGGGCTGGCAGCAGCGGACCGGGCTGGCGGGACCGGGGCTGGGCTGGGCTGGCAGCCGGACCGAAGGAAGGCCAGTGCACATGTCGGGATGGCTTCCGTTCGCTCTGGTGATCGCCCTTGCGGTGGGCGTTCTGCTGGGCAGCCTGGAGTTCTTCCGTCGGGCAGCGAAGCCGCTGTCCCGGTGGACCTCGACGAGGACTGGGACCGTCCGGGAAGTTACGTACTCACCGCGAAGGATCCGGGCGATGTGGGCCGTATCGCTCCTGGAGCTGGGCTTCGGAGCGTTCGAGCTCTGGAGCGGCCGCGTCTCGTCGGCAGTATTTCTCATCGCTCAAAGCGCGTATGTCGGGGGTACCGCGTATTCTGCGGCGAAGCGGGCAACGCAGCGGAGCTGAGGCTGCGTATCGCAGACGCCTGACTGGTCGGCTGCTAATGCAGGGACGGGTCTCCGGCTGGTAGGCCGCTGCGACCGTGACGCCGCCTCGTCCGAACAGGGACCCAAGCCGCACCCAGGGCGAGACAGGAGACCGCAAGCACCGGTCTCTGCCCGAGGTCCTGAAAGACCGTAGACCCGTGGTAGAGGTGAACAGTTCGCTCGAGCACGCCCGGCGCCCCCAGCGACGTCCGGGCCTCCACCCGCCCGCTGCGGAGCACGAACGCGCTGAACCCGGTTGGGGACACCTGCACGAGAGCCCGACCTTCCTCGACCGCCCGAATGCGGCTGGCGGCCAGCTCCTGGGCTGGGACCTGTCCGGAGAGGTAGGAGGAGGTGTTGGTGGGCACCAGCAGGACCGACGCTCCGGCAGAGATGCTGGCTCGGGACCTGGCCGAGAAGAACACTTCGTAGGAGATGAGCACGCCGAGGTGGCCGGCAGGAGTGCTGAGGATGCCTGGGTGATGTCCCGCTATGGCGTCCCGGGGGACGGCTCTCAAGTTGACGAGCTTCGATATCAACGGCCTCCAGGGGACGTACTCGCCGAACGGCACTCGATGGACCTTCTCGTAGCTGCCGACTATCTGTCCCGACGGCGACCACGCCACGGCCCGGTTGAGGAAGTGGTGCGCCCCCACCAGATCGGTCACGCCTGCCACCAGCGTCGCATCCGTGCGCCGAGCGAGCTGCGAGAGCCGGGCCTGAGCGGTGGACCCTCGCAGCCGTCCTGTGAGTGCGACCGTGTCCTCCGGCCACACCACCAGTGCCGGACCTCGGCTCAGGAGGCCACTTTCCGCCATCTGCCG
Source organism: Actinomycetes bacterium (assembly GCA_021795215.1). GTDB lineage: Bacteria > Actinomycetota > Acidimicrobiia > Acidimicrobiales > JAKAOS01 > JAJYPS01. The sequence continues at coordinate 22,571 of JAJYPS010000034.1, read as the reverse complement.
ACGGAATGGAGCCACCGGATTGGTCTCGTAGGCGCGAAGGCCTCGAGGACCTCCGCCTTGCACTGCGGCCACCAGGCGCGTACCAGTGGGGCGGCCGCCGCGGGGAGCGAAGTGCCCCGCGGCGGCCATCGCCAGGAGCACCGCTGCTGCGACGGCGGTGCTGGACAGCCCGACCCGGCGTCCCCTCGCTCGAGACCCTGCTCCATTTCGTGCCGAACCTGCCGCCAAGACCGCCAGGACGGCTCGTGTGAAGATCGAACCCGCCGCGGCGCCCGCCAGGGCAGCCAGAGCGAGCATCCCGAGACCCCCCACCAACCGGCTCGCAGGCAGCAGCGGCCCCTGTGCCTGGCCCAGCGCTGCGCCACCCAACGGGAAGCCGCCGAAGGGCCAGGAGTCCCGCAGCCACTCCGCCAGGGTCACCGCTGCGGGGAAGGCCGCCAGCCGGAACCGTCGTGGCGGCACGGCTGCGAAGGCGACCGCCACGAAACACGACTCCAGCATCACCAGGATCGGATAGCCGGGTGCCGAGAACGAGGTGACCCAGAACAGGGCGGGTCCGAACTGGCCCGCTCCGGTCAGTAAGCCGAGCGCCGCCCTGCTGCCCAGCGCCTGGCCATCCGTTACCACCCACGCTCCGGCGAACCCGATCACGGCCAACGGCCAGAGTCCGGTCGGCGGAAGGCTGGCGGCCAGGAGACCGCCCGAGAGCAGCGCCGCAGCCGGCCGGACAAGCCGGCCGAGCCGGGCCTCCCTCCGCCGGGCTCCGGTCCGGCGGCTCCCACCCGGGCGCGACTTGGTGGAGCTGGTGACCGGTGCCGCGTCGGGGCTTCCGGGCTCCGGGCTCAAAGCCGAGCCAGCAGCCGATCTGCCGCGCCGAACCCACTCTGTACACAGGAGGGGATCCCCACTCCCCCGTACGCCGCGCCCGCCAGCTCGACCGGTCCGGTTGCCCCTATGGCCCGCGTGATGCGAGCGACGAGGTCCCCGTGGTCCACTCCGAACTGCGGGAAGGCCCTGTCCCAGCGGGTCACACGGCTGGCTGTCGGGGGTTCTGCCAACCCCATGACCACTTGCAGCTCGCGATGGACCGCCTTCACAAGGGCATCATCGCTCAACATCAGGGCAGCGCCGTCGCGCCATCTGCCGACCGATGCCCGGACCAGAAGCTCTCCCGGACGACCGAGGTGCGGCCATTTGGACGAAGTCCAGCTACACGCTGTAACGGACCGGTGCTCTCCGGCAGGGACCAGGAACCCGCTCCCTACCGGGGCCGGCTGACCGCTCGACGAACTGTCGTAGGACATGGAACTGTCGTAGGACATGGTCAGCATGGCCACCGAAGCGTACGGGATCGCCCCGAGCAGGCTCGAACCGAGAGGACTGACTCCGCCGAGAACCTTCGCCGCCTCCCAGGCGGGCAACGCCACCACGATGCCGTCGGCAAGGATGGTGTCGGTCGGGTGGTGGCCGATCACCTGGATGCCGTCCCGGAGCCCCCCCTCGAGAGTCCTGTCCCCTGCCTGGCGTGAGAGTATCCAGCCTCCTCCGGCGCGGGCAGCTGCCGCCACCCGCCAGCCGAGGCGTATGTCGGTCCCGTGCTCCCGCAGGGTCGACTCGAGGGCATGGACCATCTGCTCCATGCCCCGCCGCAGACCGAGGAATGGCGGAGGCGGCCCTTCCGCCGCCCGGCCCCCCGTGCTCGGTGTTGCGATCTCCGACCGAAGGCCCCGGATCAGGCTGGACGAGCGCTCGGAAGCGGTCGCGAACCGCGGCACCGTCGCAGATACGCCGAGACACTCGGCCCGACCGGCGTTTATCCCTCCGATGAGCGGCTCCACCAGAGTGGAGGACACCTCGACACCCAGCCGGCGGCGGACGAGGCGTGCGACGGAGACGTCTGCCGAACCGGTCGTGCGTGGCATGACCAGGTCTGCGGCGGCTCTCAGCGCCCCCCTCGGTGAGACCAGCGGCGAGCCCAGCAGCGACAGCGGCCGGAGCGGCACTCCGAGAGCGAGGCCGAGGGGGAACGAGTGGAGCCGGTCTCCCTTCCACAGCCACGCCCGGTTGGTGGCGGGGGTTACCAACTGCGAGTCGAGCCCCAGCTCGCGGCACAGGCCCTCCACTTGTCCCCCCCTCGTGAGGAACGCATCCGCCGCCTCGTCGACCTGCCTGCCGTCGAAATCGGAAGTCTTGATCTTGCCCCCCAGCCGGTTGGAGGCTTCGATCACAACCACCTCCATGCCGGGGGTGGAGACCAGCCGGTGAGCTGCGGACAGGCCGGAGATGCCGCCTCCGAGCACGGCGACCCGACGAACGGGCCTGTTCATGGGCGGGGGGGAGCGGGAGGTGCTTCGTGAACCATCCGGACGACCTCGGCCAGGATGCCCGGATCGGTCTCGGGCAGCACGCCGTGGCCCAGGTTGAAGACGTGGCCCGGGAGGTGTCCCGCATCATCCAGCACACGGGACACCTCGGCCTGGACCGCAGTCCACGGCGCCAGGCATGCGGCCGGGTCCAGGTTCCCCTGGACCGCCACCGCCGGCCCCACCCGCTCCCTGGCGTCGGCCAGCGAAGTGCGCCAGTCGACTCCTACGACGTCGGCCCCGGCGGCCGCCATCATCCCGAGCAGCTCTCCGCTGCCGACACCGAAATGGATTCTCGGCACTCCCAGGTCGGCAAGCCCGGACAGGACCTTGGCGGACGCCGGCAGCACATGTCTTTCGTAGTGGTGAGGCGAGAGGATGCCTGCCCAGCTGTCGAACAGCTGGGCGGCAGCGGCGCCGCTGCGGACCTGGGACCGCAGGGAGGCGAGCGACAGGTCGGCCAGCCGGTCCAGCAGCCGGTCGAACGTGCCCGGTTCCTCCAGCATGAGCTTCTTCACTTTCGAGAACGAGCGGGACGGACCGCCCTCGATCAGGTAGCTGGCGAGCGTGAATGGTGCGCCGGCGAACCCGATCAGGGGCACGCTCAGCTCTTTCACTAGGATCTCCACCGTCTCGATCACGTACGGAGTGTCCGAGTCGGGCTCCAGTGGACGCAGCCGCGCGAGGTCGTCCGGACCACGGAAAGGAGCCTCGACGACAGGCCCCCGACCGGCAACCACGTCGATGTCGACGCCGATCGCCACCAAGGGCACGACGATGTCCGAGAACAGGATCGCCGCGTCGACTCCGTAGCGGCGTACCGGCTGCATCGTCAGCTCGGCCGCAAGCGCCGGCACTCTGACCGCATCGAGGATGGATTCGTTCCGTCGTGCCCTGCGGTACTCCGGGAGGGACCTTCCGGCCTGCCGCATGAACCAGACCGGCACCCTGCTGACCGGTCGGCGCCCACAGGCCTCGAGGAACGGCGCAGGGTCGGGATCAGCAGGGCTCTGCGCCGGGGGAAGGTCCGGAAGCGGTGGCACAGCGCGACCCTACCGGGGCCTACTCTCGACCGGCAGGCGCGCTCGCCGGTACACTGAGCCCTCGTTCCTGTGGAACGCCCCTCTCCGTGGAACCAGGTTGGCCGAAGACGAAGACCTAAATGCCGAGCAGCAGTTCATCGAGCGTGCGTACCAACGCCTCGACGAGGCACGCGCGGCGGCCGAGGAGCGGATGTCCGAGGCGCTCGGGAGCGGCAAGAGCGGCACCCACCAGGCTCGTACGGAGCGGGACATGGTCGTGCGGGCCAGCCTCGCCAGGATGGAGCAGCTCGACATCGGCTCGCAGTCGCTCGTGTTCGGCAGGATCGACTTCAGGGGAGACGGAACGACCGGGCGGCCCGGAGCCACCTACCACATCGGTCGCCTGGGCGTGTCGGGCGAGGACATGGAGCCGATGGTGGTGGACTGGCGGGCGCCGGTAGCGGAGCCTTTCTACAGGGCGACCGGCCGGCATCCGATGGGCCTCCGTCGGCGCAGGCACTTCTCCACCGAAGGACCCAAGCTCCTGGGCATCGAGGACGAGGAGCTGTCGGTGCCTTCGCCCACCCCGGTGGAGAGCACCCCCGTGGAAGGCCGGCCGGCGGAGCCCGACCGGGCGGGAGAGGGGCAGCCGGATCGAGAAGGGCGTTCGCAGGAGGAGGCGCCCGTGGCCACCGGAGCTCTGCTGGCTGCCCTGGAGCGTTCGCGGTCGGGGCGCATGCGGGACATCGTCGCGACGGTTCAGCGTCAGCAGGACGAGGTCATAAGGGCTCCGCTCCCGGGCTTGCTGGTGGTGCAGGGGGGGCCGGGAACGGGCAAGACGGCCGTAGCGCTTCACAGGGCGGCATACCTGCTGTACACGTTCCGTTTTCCCCTGGAGCGACAGGGCGTGCTGGTGGTGGGGCCCAACCAGGTGTTCCTCCGCTACATCGAGCAGGTGCTTCCCTCCCTGGGCGAGACCGGGGTGGCCCTTTCGACCGTCGAGGGCCTGGTCTCCGGTGTCAGGCCGCAGGCGACGGAGCCCGTCGCCGTGAGCAGGCTCAAGGGACGGTCGGTGATGGCGCAGGTCGTGGCACGAGCGATGTCCGACCGCCAGCGGAGCCTGCGCCGACCGGTGGGGGTGCCCTTCGGCCTCCGGGCACTGTCGTTCACGCCCGAGGACTCTCGTGCCGTCGTGTCTGCGGCCAGGCGACGTCGTGGGACGCACAACTCACGTCGCGGAGCGGTCGAGACGATGGTGGCCCGGCATCTGGCGGCCGGGTACGGAGGGGCCGGCCCGGCAGGCTCACAGGACGAGGATCTGGTGGCCGAGCTTCGCCGGCATCCCGCGGTGGTCGAGATCTGTGACCGGATGTGGCCGAGGCTGGATGCGGAGGAGCTGCTGCACGATCTCTTCGGAGCGCCGGCACTTCTCTCTCTCGCCTGTCGAGGACTCCTGGGTCCGGACGAGCAGGCACTGCTGCTGCGGGAGAGGTCCGCCCGGCGTGAAGACATCCCCTGGACGGTCGCGGACCTGCCGCTGCTGGACGAGGCGGCCGTCCTGCTCGGTGACCGGCAGCGCAAGTCCAGGCCGGTCCGGACCGAGCTCCGGACATACGGTCACATAGTCGTGGACGAGGCCCAGGAGCTCTCTCCGATGCAGCTGAGGGTGCTGGCTCGCAGGTCTCTGTCGGGCTCGTTCACCTTGGTGGGAGACCTGGGCCAGGCGAGCGGCCCTGGGGCGCATCCGACTTGGGAGCACGTCGTGGCCGGTCTGGGCGTCCGGACGGGATGGAGGATGGTGGAGCTGGACGTCAACTACCGCACCCCTGGAGCTGTCGCCGACTTGGCGAACCAGGTCCTGGCCGTCGCGGCTCCGGGGCTCCGCCGGTTGCGGGCCGCCCGTCCCGGAGGCGATCCGCCGGAGTTCGTCCTTACGGGCGGCGCTGTGCTGATCGACAGCGTCGTGGAGGTGGCCAAGTCGCAGCTGTCGCTGCTGGAGGGGGGAGGCACGGTCGGTGTGGTGTGTCCCGACTCACTCGGGGACCGGCTCTCGGCGGCGTTCGGGCTTCCTGCGCTCAGCCCGGTGGACGCGAGGGGTCCACGGCTGCGGTCGTCCATCTCGGTGGTTCCGATGAAGTGGGTGAAGGGTCTGGAGTTCGACGGTGTCGTCGTGGTGGAGCCGGCGCTGATCGTGGCGGAGGCGGACAGGGGCCTGCGTGGCCTGTACGTGGCACTGTCCCGGACAACGAAACGGTTGAGCGTGGTGCACGCGGAAGCGTTGCCCGAACCTCTGGTAGAAGCGGCAGCAAGGGGTGCTGCACGATCTTCCGCACGGACGTCATGGGTCGCTCCCGCGGTCGGCGGCGCGCATGAGTAGAGCTCCCCGGGGCTGGCTCGTGGCCCGGATGAACGAGGGCCAGTCCCCTGTCCTCTTCGGCGAAGGACCCGCTTCCTCTGCAACTCCGCCGTGGTCGTCCCTCAGGCGCACCTTCGGAGCGGCGAGCCTTGCAGCCGGAGAGCTGGGTGCGGACCCTATGGCACAGCTGGAGGCATGGCTCGCCGATGCGCTCGAAGCCGGCGAGCTCGACCCGAACGCGATGTCCCTGGCTACGGCCGACCGTGCCGGGAGACCGGACGTGCGGATTGTGCTCCTCAAGGCGGTCGGTCCGCGCGGGATCGTGTTCTTCGGCCGCCTGGACAGTGCCAAGGGCAGGCAGATAGCCGGTAATCCCCACGTAGCGCTCTGCCTCTACTGGCCGCGGCTGGAGCGTCAGGTGAGGATCCGAGGCAGGGCACATCGTCTTCCGAGAGCGGAAGTGGGCTCGTACTTCGCGACACGTCCACGCGGCAGCCAGATAGGTGCCTGGGCTTCTCCCCAGAGCCGGCCCATCCCCGATCGCCAGGCCCTGGAGCGGCTGTACGACCGGGCCGCGGCGCGCTTCGGTGGTGTGGCGACAGACGGGGCCGAGGCCGGTGGGGGCATCTCCGCCCCGCCGTACTGGGGCGGCTGGCGGGTTCGGCCGTCGAGCGTCGAGTTCTGGCAGGGGCGCCGGGACCGCCTTCACGACCGGCTGGCCTACAGGAGGACGCATCGGGGATGGAGGTTGGTCCGGCTGGCGCCCTGACAGGCGCCCCGACTGGCGCCCCGACGACTGGGAACATCGGCTCTCACCGGGCGATATGCCCCTACCCTCCGCCGTAGTGTAAGAAGAGGGTAATGAGTCAAGCGATCTCCCTGGGTGGTGCCGGAGCCGAGCACGGGGGCGGGATGCGCCGACCCTCTCTTCTCGGCGTCGGCACGGTCGTGTGGCTGGCGTCCGAGCTGATGTTCTTCAGCGGGCTCTTCGCCGCTTACTTCACGATCCGAGCGCACGACGGTACGCCCTGGCCGCCCACGGCCGACAAGCTGGACGTGGTCCAGTCGGGCATATTCACGCTGATCCTCCTGGCGTCGAGCCTCACCTGCCAGAAGGCACTGCTGGACGCAGAGCGCGGAAGGCGCACCTCGGCTCGGGTATGGCTCGTGCTGACCATCCTGATGGGGACGGCCTTCGTCATCAACCAGGCGGTGGAGTGGCTCTCCGTTCCGTTCTCCACCTCGACCAACGCGTTCGGCTCGATGTTCTTCGTCATGACGGGCCTGCACGGTCTCCACGTGATCCTCGGGTTGGTGGCACTCACCGCGGTCCTGGGGCGTATGGCGGGCACGGCGGGAGACCCCGGAGAGTTGAACGTTTTCCAGGCTGTCAGCTACTACTGGCACTTCGTCGACGTCGTTTGGATAGGGCTCTACGCGAGCCTCTTCCTGCTCCACTAGGGAGGCCAACCTTTGCGCATCCACCTCGCGATCCCTTCGGCTGTGGTCGTCTTCACGGCCGCAGTCGGCGTCACATACTTCGCAAGTCCGGCACCGGGAGCCCACGCCAGCTCGCTGGGGACCGGGGCGTCGACCACTCCGACGACGATCCCGGTGTCTCACAACCGCTCGCAGGTGGCCTCCGGCAAGACGCTCTTCATTGCGAACTGCTCGACTTGCCACGGCACCAATGCGCAGGGGTCGGCGTACGCCCCCAACCTGGTGGGCCTGGGTGCAGCGACGATCGACTTCTGGGTGGGCACCGGTCGTATGCCTCTGCCGTTTCCCACGGCGCAGGCCCCCGAGAAGAAGCCGCTGTTCAGTGCGTCGCAGCGGCACGCGATCGTCTCCTACGTCACGTCGCTGGGCAAGGGAGGCCCCGGGATACCCAACGTGCAGTTGAAGGGGGCCAACGTCGCGACGGGAGAGCAGCTGTTCAGCCTGAACTGTGCCGGCTGCCACACGATTGCAGGAGTGGGAGACGCTCTGTCGGCCGGATACTACGCCCCGTCCCTGTACCCGGCTACCAGCACGCAGGTTGCCGAGGCGATGCGGACGGGACCGGGGAACATGCCCAGGTTCGGTCCGCAGGACATCACTCCGCAGCAGCTGAACGACGTGGTGGCCTACGTTCACCGCTACATCCAGCATCCGGTCGACAGGGGAGGCCTGGGGCTCGGGCACGTGGGCCCTGTGGCGGAAGGGTTCGTGGCGTTCCTGGTCGGGATCGGAAGCCTGCTGCTGCTCTCGTACTGGATCGGCGAGCCGGCCGAGAAGCGGGAGAGCCACGGGGCGGGAGCATGACCGGGTCGGACGGCACGGGAGGGACTCCAAGCGCAGGAGGCACGGCAGGAGGATCGGATATCCGGCCGGTGGCTACGGTGGACCCTCACCTGGAGCCGAGCGTGCGCCATCAGCACCGGATGGAGATGATCGTCGCAGGCAGCTTCGCTGCCGCCTTCGTAGGAACCGTCGGGCTGGCGGTGGTCTACTGGTACGGGGGCCAGGACCAGTGGGAGGGAGCGTTCCTGGGTCTCGTGATGGCCGGCCTCGGCGTAGGGCTGACCGCCTGGGGCAAGTACCTCCTGCCGCAGGGGCCGTTCGTGCAGGAGCGGGAGACCCTGTCGTCGCCCAGTGCCGAGCGTGTCGCGTACTCGGCATCGTTCGAACGGGGTGTCGGCGAGATGCGTCGGCGGAGCTTCCTCGGCAAGCTGCTGGGTGCGGTTCTCGGGGCTTTCGGAGTGGTGGCGCTGTTTCCCTTCATCCGTTCGCTCGGCCCGCAGCCGAAGCTGGCCCTCTTCACGACCTCCTGGCGGAAAGGCTCGCGGGTAGTCCAGGCAGACGGAACTCCCGTCCACTACAACGACTTGGAGGTGGGTGGCTACATGACCGTGTTCCCCTCTCACGACGCCAACTCCGCCATCTCCCAGACGCTGCTGGTAAGACCCAGCTCGTCGCCGTTCACCACCAAGCCGGGGCGCGAGACGTGGACGCCGAAGGGGTACGTCGCCTACTCCAAGGTGTGCACGCATGCCGGCTGCCCCGTCTCGCTTTACGAGGAGCAGACTCAGCAGCTCCTGTGCCCCTGCCACCAGTCGCTGTTCAACATCCTCGACGGAGCGATGCCCGTGTTCGGCCCCGCTCCGAGGCCCCTGGCGCAGTTGCCGCTGTACATAGACAAGAAGGGCTACCTTCGGGCCCAGGCAGGCTACGACGAGCCGATCGGCCCCGGCTTCTGGGAGCGTGGAGCTTGATAACGCAGAAGATCGACGAGCGCGTCAACTGGCTGGACGATCGTTTGGGAGTGCAGAAGTGGGCACGCAAGAGCTTGAACAAGATCTTCCCGGACCACTGGTCGTTCATGATCGGAGAGATCGCCCTCTACTCCTTCGCCATCTTGATACTGACGGGTATATTCCTTACCTTCTTCTACTCACCATCCACTGCGCAAGTCATCTATCACGGGCCGTACAAGCCTCTCGATGGGCAGAAGATGTCGGCCGCCTACGAGTCGAGCGTCGCGCTCAGCTTCACCGTGCGGGCCGGTCTTCTCATGCGGCAGATGCACCACTGGGCGGCCGACGTCTTCATCGGTGCGATAGTCGTCCACATGTGCCGCATCTTCTTCACAGGGGCGTTCAGGCGGCCGCGTGAGCTGAACTGGATGATCGGCGTGATGATGTTGTTCCTGTCCATAGCGAACGGCTTCCTCGGATATTCGCTGCCGGACGACCTCGTGTCGGGCACCGGCATCCGGATCGCCTTCTCGATCGTTCTATCGATCCCGGTCGTCGGCAGCTACCTGGCATTCTTCCTTTTCGACGGCAACTATCCCGGCACTCAGATCATCCCCCGGTTCTTCATACTCCACGTGCTCCTCTTGCCGGCGGCCATCGCGGCGCTGATCGGTGCGCACTTGGCCATAATGTGGCATCAGAAGCACACTCAATTCCGCGGCAACGGGGCTACGGAGAGGAATGTCGTGGGCTCTGTGTTGTGGCCGACGTACGCATTCAAGACGCTCGGGTTCTTCTTCCTTACGACGGCCGTTCTGGCGTTGCTGGCGGGATTCTTCCAGATCAACCCCATTTGGCAGTATGGGCCTTACGTGCCATATCACGTGAGTTACGCGGTACAGCCGGACTGGTACATGGGATGGCTCGACGGGGCTCTCCGAATCATGCCGGCGTGGGAGATCACCGCTTTTCACCACATGGTGCCGAACGTGTTCTTCCCGGCAGTTCTGTTCCCCGGCCTGACCTTCATGCTCTTCTACTTCTGGCCGTTCATAGAGGACCATTTCACGAAAGAGAGCGTGACCGACCACAACCTGCTCGATCTTCCGCGGGACAATCCGGTGCGGACTGCTATCGGCTGGGGCGTCCTGACCTTCTACTTCCTGCTGTTCGCGGCCAGTGCGACCGACGTCATCGCCAATACCTTCTCGATCTCGCTCAACCTGGTGCTGTGGAGCTTCCGGTTCATGGTGGTGATCGTGCCGCCGATCGCCGGGTGGATCGCGTACAGGGTGGCCAAGGAGATGCAAACCTGGCAGGACGCAGGTAGTCGCAAACGCGCGACGATCATCGTGCGTTCGGCCGACGGAGCGTACTTGACCGAGGAGGCCGAGCCCCGTCCGGGCGACCGCGCCCACTTGCTCCCTCCCGCGGAGGTGCCGGAGGAGAGCCTGGCGCCGGCAGTGGCGGCGCACGTCGGAGGTGCGGGACCGGAGACGGTGAGCCCGGGGCAGGTCGGGGTGACCGGGGCCGCTCTCGGAGGGGCTGGGAGGCCCGCTTCGGGGGGAGGAGTCAAGCGCGCCAAGCGAGACCACCGTCCGAGCGGGCTCGGAGGCATGCTGGACTCGCTTCGTCCCAGACGTCCTCGGGACTGACACCGCGGGGCCGAGACCGGGGGCTGAGGGTTCTGGGAGGGTCCGGGGCCGAGACCTTCGGCCGCTCGGCTCCCGCCGCAGGTGCCCTGGGGCGGCAAGCGTCCCGAGGAGGGAGTGGGGTCGGCCGTCGAGGGGCAAAAAGTGCCTCGTGCACTTCCATCCCTCCTCGGTCTGGCAGTGAGAAGGGTCCGTCCGAAGGTACTGCTGCGGCAAGCGAGATGGGATGCCGGAGGGCGCAAGGGATGGCGCGTCACGCTGCTGCTCGGTTCGGTTCTCGCCCTGGACGGTGCGGACAAGGGTGCCATCGGAGCGGTGGCGCCGCAGTTGAAGCACGCCTTCGCTCTCAGCAACACAGAGATAGGCCTGCTGGCGTCCGCCTTCGCGGTGGTGGCGGGCATCGGAGCTCTCCCGGCCGGCATGCTCGCCGACCGGGTGCGGCGGACTTCGCTGCTCGGTTCCAGCGTCCTGCTGTGGAGCGTGGCGATGGCGGTCAGCGGAGCAGCGGTCTCGTTTGCGATGCTGGCGGCTGCCAGGCTGTTCCTGGGTGTCGTGACTGCAACGGAGGGTCCGGTGCAGGCGTCTCTGGCGGGAGACATGTTTCCACAGCGGACCAGAGGGCGTGTGCTCGGCCTGATCGAAGGCGGGGAGCTGGTGGGGAACGGGGCAGGATTTGCAATCGCCGGCTTGATGGTCGCCGTCTGGAGCTGGCGTGGACTGTTCTGGGTGTTCGCTCTAGCCGGCCTGGCGGTCGCGGTGTCGTTCTGGCGCCTTCCGGAGCCGGAGCGGGGAGGATCGCAGGAGCCGTTCGCGCCCGACAAGCCGGCGCAGGCCGACCCCGTTGCCAGGGCCGTCTATCGCAAGAAGATCAAGCCGGCCGAAGCCACCGTGTTGGACGATGCCGCCTCTCTAGGCGTCGGGCAGGCGATCCTGCACGTGCTGAGAATCCGGACCTACGTGCTGATCGTCGTTGCTTCGTCGCTCGGGTACCTGTTCTTCGCCGGGCTGAGAACTTTTGCAGTCGTGTTCCTGGCCTCCTGGTACCGGGTCGGTAGTGGTCCGGCGGACGAACTGGTGCTTCTCATCGGCGTCGGGGCGCTGGTGGGAGTTGTAGGCGGCGGCCGGACAGGCGACTGGTTGATACGCCGGACCAGGTTGACCGGTCGCATCCTGGTAGGCGGGTGGGGCTACGTGTTGGCCGCGGTGGCGCTCCTGCCGGCGCTTCTCACCCGGTCGTTCCCGTTGGCTCTTCCGCTGCTGATGCTCGGTGCGTTGGGCCTGGCCGCCCCCAACCCGCCGCTGGACGCCGCCAGGCTCGACATCGTCCAGCCCGAGCTCTGGGGCCGAGCGGCAGCGGTCAGGACGGTCGCCCGAACCGCCGCGGAGGCAGCCGGGCCTCTGCTGTTCGGGTTCATGGCCGACCACCTGGCAGCGAGCCACGCGGCGGCGCTCGACCGCACGTTCCTGTTCATGCTCGTGTCACTCCTGGCCAACGGAGCGATCCTGCTGGTGGCGAGCCGCAGCTACCTGACCGACGTCGCTTCGGTCCAGCACTCCACCGCTGTTCAGAGATCGTCAGACAGTTCCGCCCCGACGGCTCTCTAGGATCACGCCGACGACTGCCGAGACGACCATGGTCAGTCCCAGCACCAGCGTCCAGTAGCCGAACACCAGGGACACCGCCGAGAACGCTGCCCCCGCTCCGAGGATGAACGGCCAGATGCTGGAGTCGGGGAACGCTCCCACGGCACCCGTACCGTCCGCATACGTCCCGTCCGGCCTGTCCTCCGGCCGGGGCTGCATGCGCCTCGACCAGAAGGCCAGGTAGCTGCCCGGCAAGATGCCGAGGAGCACGGTGAAGAAGAGCATCACCGATCCGGACACCTCCCCCGACCAGAAGAAGTAGATGGAGACGGTGATGGCGAAGAACATGGCGGTACCGATCAGCAGCTGCCACTCCACTCTCAGGGCCTTGATCTGCCGCCGAATGTTGGGCGACGACCCGAGATCGGGTCGCTCGCCAATGTGGTGCGGCGGTCCGCCATCGTGGTCCCGCCCCATTCTCCGCGGCCCTTTTCTCACGCCACACCTCCGTGACTGGAGAGGAAGCTCGAGTACGAGCTGGGACTGACCACCTTGACCGTGAAGAGCATCTGCGCGTGGTACAGCCCGCAATAGAAGGCGCAGTGCCCGAGGTAGGTCCCGTTCTTCGACGGCGTGAAGTCGAACTTGTTCACGACGCCCGGTTGGGCATAGCGGCCGAACAGGAAGTTCGGCACCATGAACTCGTGCACCACGTCGTTGCTGGTCAAAGTGATCTGTGTCGGTTCCCCGCGGGGAAGTACCAGCTGCGGGTAGCCCGTGCCGGTCGTGTGGATCGAGACGTTCTTGCCCTGGTAGTCGAAGATCCATCCCCACCGGTAGGCGATCACGTGGACCTTCACTGCCGGAGCCGGCGGTGTGGCGTCCACCTTGTTCTCGGCGAAGACAGTAAAGATGAAGATGACCGTTACAATTACGAGAGGCGTGACAGTGTAGGCGATCTCCCAGGGAATGTTCTGGTGTGTCTGCTTGGGGATCGTGTCGTCGTGGGCCCTGTAGCGGAACACCGACCACAGGATCAGCGCCAGCACGAACCCGCCGATCACCAGCGCCGCGATCATGAGGCCGGACCAGAGAGCGAAGCTCCCCGAAGCCTGGCTGTCGGCGGGCCGGTAGGCACCGAAGGCGGGCAGGCGACATCCTCCGAGAAGGACTGCTCCCGCAGCGACCACCCCCAGGGTTCCCGCCCGTCTGACACGACATGGACCAGACGGAGGCGACGTGGGCCGATTTGCACCGGAAGGGGGTCCCGAGGACCAATTTCTCATCGCTGCGAAGGTTAGCGCGAACGCGCCGGGAGCACTAAGTCGGCGACAGCTCAGGGATGCCGATCGCTGCGGCCGTCCTCCAGTGGCTGCTCGAGCGGCGGGACGGCCGAAGCCGACGGAGCGGGCTCGGTGTCGCCCTCGTCGACCCCTTTGCGGAACTCCCGCTGGGCGGACCCCAGCGACCGGGCCAGCTTGGGCAGCTTGCTGCTGCCGAACAACAGCAGCACGACCACGAGCACGGCACCGAGATCGAAGGGACTGTCGAATATTGCGAAGAGTGAGGCGTGCAAGGCTCTCTCCTTCCGGGCGCCAGTTTCCCGGCGCGACGAAGCTACCCTAGACGCCGCTGCGTCCCCGGGCACTGCCGTCGTCGTCCGAGCCGGTGACGCGGCCGGCGTTCCGAGGGGCCAGCGGTTGGACCGGCCCGGTGTCGCCCAGCGTGCCGGAGAGCGAGCCGGAGACGGCGTTGCGCACCTTCGGCAGGGCTCCCGGGTGATCCTGCTGGAGCCAGCACACCAGCTTCTCGCGAACCTCGCACTCGAGGTTCCAACGAGACGCACTGTCCGGAGCGCTCATGAGCGCCCTCAGTTGGAGCGTGGAAGCGGCCGAGTGGGTCACCTGAAGGTTCCATGTCTGGCGGTCCCAGGTGGGACTGGCGTCGAGGATCTCACCCAGGCGCTTCCGGATGGCCTCCACCGGCGCGGTGTAGTCCACTTCGAGGTACACGTAGCCGAGAAGTGCCGAGCTGTCCCGGGTCCAGTTCTCGAAGGTGTTCTGGATGAACCACGAGATCGGGAGCACCAGGCGGCGGAGATCCCATATTCGCACCACGACGTAGGTGAGGTTGATCTGCTCGATCCGTCCCCACTCGCCCTGGACGACGACGACGTCCTCCACCCTGATCGGTTGACTGATCGCGATCTGTATGCCCGCCAGGACGTTGGTAGCGATCGGACGCGCCGCAACTCCTGCCACTATGCCCACCACTCCTGCCGACGCCAACAGGCCGGCTCCCGCTGCCCTGACCGGCCGGAAGGTGAGCATCACCACCGCGGCGGCGACGAGGATCAGGAAGACCACCATCACCCGGCGGAAAACCAGGACCTGCGTCTTCAGCTGCCGAGCCCGGGTGCTCTCGTCGCCTTCGGCGGCGAACCGCTCCAGCATCACGTCTTCGACGACGTAGGTGAAGCGCACCGCCAACCACGCCGAAGCGACGGTCATCGCTATGACGAGGACGTGTGCCAGCAGGTCCGACAGACTGGCGGGCAGCCGCATCACCGCGACGGCGGCGGAGACGGCCAATAGCGGCACGATCAACCGCAGGGGCGCTTTGGTGTGCTCCAGAATGGACCGTTGGAGCACTGAGCGGCCGCCTCGGAGGCTCCGTCTGGTGGCCACGACTGCCAGCGCGTGAGCGCTCAGTCCCAATGCCGCCGCGCCGCTCAGCACGGCGATCACCGACCCGTCGTGCACGGTCAAGTTCTACCGGCTCCCCTGGACAGGCTCGGCAGGAGCGCAGGGCCCGTGGAGCGTCCCCGGCTCGGGAGCTCTCGTGCACTCGATGCCTCGGGATCGTGCTTCGGCCGCCAGCCGGCTCGCGTCGTACGGCGCAGCGCATCCGGGGTCGTTGTTGAAGTAGACGAAGACCTCGGCCGACTCGGGCCAGGTGGCCGCAGTCCTGTCGCACCACGCCTGGAGGGCCTCCCTCCGATAGCTCGGCGGCCGGGCGCTGTCGCCGCGGTGGAGGCGCACGTATCCCCATTCCGCCGTGGCGCGCAGCCCGTTGACCACGCCCCCGTTGACCACGCCCCCGTTGTCGGCCGCGCACAGGGCGACATTGCGCTCTTCGAGGATGCCGAAGGTCCCGTCGCAGAACCAGGAGGCGTGGCGGGGCTCGAACGCCACCCGCACCGTCGCCGGGAAGCAGTCGAGCGCAGCGGTCAGAGCTTCCGGATCGTACGTCGAAGTGGGGGGAAGCTGGACCAGTACCGGTCCGAGCTTGCAGCCGAGCGCACTGGCTCGGTGCAGCAGACGTTCGACCGGCTCCGAAGGGGACCGCAACCGGAGGACGTGGGTCAGGAACCGGCTCATCTTGACTGCCATCACGAAGTCGTCCGGAGTCCGCCGCGCCCACGCGCCGAAGGTCTCCTGCGCGGGAAGCCGGTAGAAGGAGCTGTTCGATTCCACCGTCGCGAAGCTCGCGCTGTACTGCTCCAACCATCGGCTCTTGGGCACCGAGGTGGGGTAGAAGTCCCCTCGCCAGTCGTCGTACTGCCAGCCCGACGTTCCGATCAGCAGCTTCAAACCGAGGACTGCTCCCGCCAGACGGGGCTCGAGTACGCGATGGTGCGTCCGGGAGCGAGTGGCAGTCCCCTGCCTCTGCGGTCACCTGCCTCTGCCGGGTCGGTCACTCTCAGCACGACCCACTGCGTAAGGGGGAAGGGGCCCAACGTGAGCCGTGCCTGACCGTGCTCGCCGAGCGTCACCGAAGCTCTCTCCACGACGGAAGGCACGAGCTGGCCCGGCGCCAGCACTTCGAGCGTCAGGGCCCTCTTCGCCGACCGGGTACCCATCTCCAGGTCCACCTCCATGTGGGCTCGATCGGTCGGCACGCGGAGCACGCCGCCCATTGTCGCCCGGTCTTGGCCGTGGCGGACGCTGATCGCGAGCCTCACGCCTTTCTCCCTGGTCGCAAAGGACGCCCTCGCGACCAGAGCCTCCCACACGCCCTCCGCGGTCAGCTCCTTCACCCACAGTCCGGTGCGACCCTTGCCGTCGGGAGTGCCCCAGTTGTCGCCGTGCTCGTCGCTGACCCCGATGAGGCCGGGTGCCCATCCTTTCTCCATGCAGTGGACCAGAGGCGAAGGTTGACCGATGTCGACGCCCTCCAACAGGTAGTCGTCGACCTTGTTGAACATCTCGAGCGCTACGACCCTCTCGCGTAGCGCAGCCAAGTAAAGAAAGTCGGCAAAGCGAGTGGTGCCTCGTCCGCCAGGATGGTTGAAGCTTGCGAGTGCACTCCCATTCTTCTGGTGGTCCGCCAGCCAGGCCCAGAGCTCCGCCATGCGGTGTGGGGACTCTCGCCGGGGGGCGACAAAGCTGTCGCTGTACCAGACGTTTACATGGCCGAGCTGCGAGTCCGACCACTCGAAGCCTCGCAGGGCGACGAAGGATCCCGGCACGTTCGACCTGTCTACGATTTTCTGCAGCCGTTGCCAGCCCTCGCTGTCGACCCCCTGCGTCCTCCTGCCGAACACCGTGCCGCCCTCCGTGGTCCACAGATGGTCGGTGACGGCGGCCACGTCGAGCCCCGCCCGTCGCATCGCTCCGTACGCCTCCTCAGGTTCGCCGGCACCGTCGGAGATGCGAGTGTGGTTGTGGAGGTCTGCGTGAACGAGAAAGCGCCCCGGCACAAGAGCGGAGCGCCGTCCGGTGCCCCAGGCATCGACGTCGAGCGGAGGGGCGATCACGACGGGGCTGGGGAGCGCATCGGCAAAGAAGGGGGGGTACGAGCGGCACGGAACCGGCCGCTGTGCACGAGTCCAGTTTAGGGCGCCGCACTACTGTGTGGGCTCTTGTGCTGGAGATCTCGATAGCTACGTTCAACGTTCATGCAGGTGTAGACGGATGGGGTCGCCCGTTCCCTCTCCAGGATGCCGTGCTGGCCCTGGACAGCGATATCGTGTTGCTGCAAGAGGCGTGGCGGCCGGCAGGAAGCGAGTCCGCAGCATCGCTGACGGCCCGGCGGATGGGCGCTTGCGTGGTGGCCGAGCTGCCGCTGGCTTACGGCCATCTACTGGGCCCCTCTGAAGGAGCCCCCCGCAAGTGGGGGCCCCCGCCTCTCCCCGAGAGCCGCGGTCGCGCCCTTTGGCTTCGACCAGCCCCCGAACTTCGGTTGCACGTCGACGGTGAGCCGGCCGATGCACCCGTCGATACGCCTGTGGACGTCCCCCCGGCCCGGACGTCCCGCCGTTCGGGCATGTGCAGAGGACGATCCACGGAGAAGACGATGCCGCGCTCGGCGATCACGAGAAGTCCCGAGGCAGGCAGCTGGGGGCTGGCCGTCCTTTCCAAGCTGCCGCTCGTCGAGTGGAGGATCGTCGATCTCGGGAGGCTTCCGAGAGATCCGGTGCGAAGGGCGGCCCTGGTGTGCACCCTCGCACGGGAAGACGTCCAGCTGGACGTCGTCGTGACGCACCTTTCCCACTTGACCCGCGGTTCCCTGGGCCAGGCCTCCCTGCTGCGTGAACGGCTGTCGCCACACGATCGTCCCGCCGTGCTGGGGGGCGACATGAACGCGTGGGGGCCGGTCGTGCTACGGATGTTCCCCGGTTGGCGCCGGTTGGTCCGGGGACGGAGCTGGCCGGCATGGAGGCCGCACAGCCAGGTGGATCATCTATTGGGCACTCCGACGCTGGCCGTCGTCGAGGGGGAAGTGCTCGACGACGCCGGATCGGACCACCGGCCTATACGGGCGAGGCTCTCGCTCGTGTGACCCTCTCCGGGGCCGCTCCCTCTCCCGAGCCGGCACGCTCCCTCTCCGGGGCCAGGCGCTCCGGCGGTCACCAAACGGGGCGTGGGCCGGGCGCTCCGGCGGTCACATCCGGGCCGCCCGAGGTTTCCACGAGCCGCGACTGCGCGACTGGACCGATTTCTCTAGCTGTGACTAGAGTCACATGCCGGGGGGAGGGACCGGGCCGAACGGTCCGGTCCCACTGCACGTCGCATCTGTTTTCGTCATTCCGCCATTCGTCCGAGAAGGAGACCCCGAAAGTGCTCTCTCTAGAGTCGTCACTTGTAGTCAAAGCCACGCTGCCGGCTGTAAAAGCCAGCGCAGTGGCCATCAGCGATGCCATGTACGAGTCTCTGCTGGCTTCGGATCCCGAGCTGAAGAGCCTGTTCAACATGGGCAACCAGGCCAACGGGGAGCAGAAGCTGGCACTTGCCACGTCGGTCGTGGCGGGAGCGGAGTTCCTGGTCGGCGACGACATCCCCTTCGCCGCCATGCTGGATCGAATATCTCACAAGCACGCTTCTCTCGGGATATCACCTTCGCAGTACACCGTGGTCGCCCGCCATCTGATGAAAGCCGTCGGCGAGGTGCTCGGCGCAGCGGTGACGCCGGAGGTGGCGGCGGCGTGGGACGAGGTGTACTGGCTCTTCGCCTGCCACCTGATCGCGGCCGAGGCCCGGCTCTACCAGCAAGCCGGTGTCGAAGCCCATTCGGCATTGGCCGAGTGGAACGTGGTGCGCCGAAGGGAGGAGGTTGAGGACGTGGTCTCCTTCGGCCTCACGCCGGCCAACGGGGATGCGATACCGTCGTTCCTTCCCGGCCAGTACGTATCGGTTGCGGTGGACCTGCCGGACGGCAGTCACCAGCTGAGGCAGTACAGCATCTCCAACGCACCGGGCGGCGACACGCTGCGCATCACCGTCCGGCGGATGCGCAGCGCCGACGGCAAACCGGACGGAGCAGTGTCCACCAAGCTGGTCGAGAGCGTCTTCGAAGGCGCAAGGCTGCACCTGAGCAAGCCGTTCGGTGACGTAGGCATGGAGGACGGGGAGGGCCCGGTGGTGCTGGCCAGCGCAGGGATCGGTATCACTCCGATCGTCTCGATGGTCGACCACCTGGTTCGCTCCAAGCCCGAGCGAGAGGTGGTAGTGGTGCACGCGGACCGCAGCCCCGCGACACACGCGTTCCGGGACGAGGTCTCTTCCGCCGTCGCGTCGATGTCCCGAGCGCGACAGCTGACGTGGTACGAGAGCGGCGAGCCCGGTAGCCAGGGTGCCTCGGGCCGGGAAGAAGTCAGGCAGGGTTATGTCGAGGCTGACCGGATCCCCGTACCGGAGAAGGCGAAAGCTTATCTTTGCGGCCCCCTGCCGTTCATGCGAACCGTCCGCTCTGCGCTGATCGGCAACGGAGTCGACTCTTCGGACATCAGTTACGAGGTGTTCGGACCGGACCTA
Organism: Actinomycetes bacterium; assembly: GCA_021795215.1. Taxonomy (GTDB): domain Bacteria; phylum Actinomycetota; class Acidimicrobiia; order Acidimicrobiales; family JAKAOS01; genus JAJYPS01. The sequence continues at coordinate 3,102 of JAJYPS010000034.1, read as the reverse complement.
TGGGCTGGTCAGCCGGACGTAGCCGTCCTCTGAGGGCCGTGCGCTGAACTGGCGCCCCGAAATGGCTCCCGAGCATGGTGCCAGGGGAGACCGCTTCTTCGCTCGGCGGTCGACCCTGGCGTACCTGAGAGATCCCTGTGACGCCCCTTGATGGGGAGCGCTGCCCGAGGGTAGGGAAGGAGCAAGGGTTCTTGGCGCCGCCGGCGTCCAAGTGACGCAGCGGTGAAGTGGCCGCTTGCAGAAATGGAGGTACTGCAGTGACTGTTGAAGGCGGGACTGGCGAACCGAAGGCTCGTAAAGGTATTGGAAATAGGAGACTGGTTGCCAGGGGGGCGTACGGGCTCGGTGCGACCTTTGCAGCCGCGACGCTGCTTGCTGCGTGCGGCAGCGGGACCACCTCGGGTTCGAGCGCGGGATCCACCTCCAGCTCCTCTACCACTTCCGGAACCTCCGCCTCCACTAAGGGGGCTGCCTCCGGGTCGCCGTACAAAGTGTCGGCCACGTGGAGCAAGGTCGGCCCGACGCCTCACTTCACCGGCGTGGACCCGACGACTGGTCACGTGTTCGTGAGCAACCTAGCCGCAGGCACCGTGACGGTGCTCGCCACCTCGGGCAGCCCTGTGGCGACGGTGAAGACCGGTGGAACGGTCCACACCGTGATGGTGGACGCCAAGACGGGTCGGACGTACGTGACCGACATCAAGCGCGGGCTACTGGACGTGATCGACGCAAGCACGAACAAAGTGCTGACCGAGATACCCGTGGGAGCCCACTTGCACGGCTTGGCGGTCTCCAGCTCCCTCCAGGAGGCGGTGGTCACCGACGTCTCCACCTCCAAGGTGTACGTGGTGAGCACGGCCACCGACAAGGTGCTGACGCCGGGCGGCATTCCGGTGGGAGCGAATCCGTGGGGAGTCACGATCGACGCCGCCACTCATACCGCCTACGTGGCCAATACGGGGATGGACCCCTTTGCGTCGACCGCCACAGGAAAGGTGAACCCTGCCGGATCCACGGTCAGCGTGGTCAACCTGCTGACCGACAAGGTGACCCAGACCATCCCGGTCGGGCCTCATCCGTGGAACCTCGTGGTGACTCCTTCCGGCACGGTCTATGTGGGCGTGGTCGGCACCAAGAAGGTCGCAGTCATCCAGGGCGGCAAGGTGGTGGCGGACATCGCCGTGCCGGGGGCGCCGCACGGGATCGGGTACTCCCCGTCGAACGGCTACGTCTTCGTGGCGGACAGCACCACAGGGCAGGTTTCCGTCATCGACACCCACACCAACAAGGTCGTCCAGAACGTGAAAGTCGGTAAGGATCCCCAGGGTCTATCGGTGGACACCGCCACAGGTGCGGTCTATGTGGCCAACCAGAAGGCACAGTCGGTGAGCGTTCTGAGCCCCTCAGCCAAGGGCTGACGAGAGGTACGCCACCTCGCCGGGGTTCAACTTCGGCGAGGTGGCGGCATCCCGCTTGGCTCTGGCACCCGTCCTCAGCCGTCGATCACCTGCGACAGGATGCGGGAGGCAGCGATCCCAGCTCCCGCCAGCGACAGCACCGCCCAGCGGTTCGGACTGGGCAGTGAGCGAAACGAGAGGATCGTGGCGAGGGTGTCCATGGCGTCTGCCAGACCGGCCCCCTCGACCCACCCACGCGCAGGAGCGTCGTGGCGGAGCGAGAGCATTATGCCTGCAGCCAGCGCCACGTCCCGTCCACCCAGAGCACGGGCGAGCACTCTGGAGCCGGGCATCCTCGCTTCGGACTTGTCCACCCAGCCGGATGCCAGCACTCCAGGTGCCAGCAGCGCGGCCACGCCGATCGCCCCACGTGTGAGGGCAAACGCCCTTGTTGCCATCCGCGCCGTTTCTCTGCTCATCGAGATCATGCCCCTGTATTAGCGCGGAACCATCCCCGGCGCACGCACCCAAGCCGGTCAAGAACCACGAAGCTCCTCCGAGCGGTGCAGCTCTGGCCTGTGGCGTGGCTTCGACCTACGGCGTGGCTGCGGGCTGCAACCTGTGTCCTGGCTTCGAGCTGCGTCAGATGAACATCAGCTGGGCACCGTCTGTCATGTCGATCATCGTGGCGATGCCGATCACGTCGTCGACAAGTTCGTCCAAGTCGCTATGTCGGAGGCCCATCAGGTCGGTGGTCATGGAGCACGCGTGGATCCGGACGTCGCCCACGGAGCGGGCCATCCGGAGCAGCTCGTGCCACGGCGGGACACCCTTGTCCTTCATCAGCTTGGCCATGGTCTCGGTCAGCTCCCCGTAGCCGGGGCTCAACGGCAGAGGCTCGTCGATGACATCCTTGCGGAATGCGTGCAGCGCCCAGGAAGTCAGAAAGACGTGCACCTCCATGTCCATCGCCGCTGCTCCCGACACGAGGGTGGCGGCCGCCTGCAGCTCGTCCGCAGTGCCAGAGAACAGCACAGCCGCCATCTTCTTGGTCGTCACGGTGAGCTCCTCCTCGGCATTCGCTCCCACCGTAGGCCCCGTTCGTGCCGAAAGCCAAAGCAGCCTGCACGGTCCCACATGTCGCTGCAGCCGACCGGCCTTCCGCCCTACCGGGCACTCCAGGCGCCGGCCATCCGCTCTGCTGCGGAGGGCTCGTGGACCGGTGACTCGCCGCCGAAGCGAGCAGAGCGTCGGGGCTGCTGCACGGTGTCGTCGTCGCGAGTCACTCGGAACCGGCCGACCAGGCGCTCCAAGTCGTCCGCCATGCGGGCAAGCTCCGACGCGGCTGCCTGGGTGTCCGAAGCCCCCTGGGTGGTGGCGTGGGCGGACTGGGCGACGGCCGTGACAGACGACGCAATCTCGCCGGCGCCGTGGGCGGCCTCGGACACCGAGTTGCCTATCTCGTTGGTCGTCACCGACTGCTCCTCGACCGCCGAGGCGATGGACGACTGCAGGTCGTTGATGCGGGCGATGATGGAGGAGATCTCCCCGATGGCCCTCACGGCTTCGGTCGTGTCCGCCTGGATGGCCTCGATCTTGCGGCCTATGTCCTCGGTCGCCTTGGCGGTGTCCTTCGCCAGGTCCTTCACTTCGGAGGCGACGACGGCGAAGCCCTTGCCCGCCTCTCCCGCCCTCGCCGCCTCGA
>JAJYPS010000124.1 GCA_021795215.1 Actinomycetes bacterium | reverse complement strand
GCGGCCGCTGTCCGTTCGGGAGGTTCTAGAGGACCTACGAGGTGAGCGGGCGCTGGCGTACACCACCGTGATGACCGTTATGGATAATCTGCACCGCAAAGGATGGCTGGTCCGCCATCAGCAGGGCCGGGCCTATCTCTACCGGCCGGCGGCCTCCAAGGAGGCGTACACGGCGGGGCTCATGAACCAGGCTTTCGCGGGTGCCGGCGATCCTGCCGCCACGTTGGTCCACTTCGTCGAAGCGCTCTCTCCGGAGGAGGCCGCCACGCTGAGAAGGGCTCTCGGTGACCAGGGCCACAGTGCAGCGACCGTCGCGGACAGCACCGTCGCGGACAGCACCGTCGAGAACAGTGCCGCCGCGAACAGCACGGTCGAGAAGGACGAGCGGTGACCGTGTCGGTGGCCCTTCTTGGCTGGGCGGCACTTCTCGCCTTCGGAGCGCCGCCGGCGCTCGCCCGTGGCGATTGGGCACTGCGAGCGCCACGTCTGGGCATCGCCGTGTGGCAGGCGGTCAGCGTATCGGTGCCGGTGTCGGTGGTATTGGCCGGCCTGGCGCCCGCCGTCCCGGTCGTGCCGGTGACGACCAACCTGGCAGCAGCGCTGCGGACATGCGTGATGGCTCTCGAGCACGGCTACGGGGCGCCCGGTGGCCCGGACGCGGCGCTGGCAGGCGTGGTCGTGGCAGGGGCGGTTGTCGCCCGCAGCACCTACTGCGTAGCTGGCGGCCTCGCCCGTTCGGCCCGGGAGCGGGCCAGGCACGTCCAGACCTTGAGCCTGGTCGCCAGATCCTTCGAGCGTCCCGGAGCGGTGATACTGGACCACACCACCCCCGCCGCCTACTGCGTCCCAGGTCGACGCCGCCGTGTGGTGCTCACCTCCGGAGCGCTTCGCGCCTTGGACACTGCACAGCTGGAAGCGGTGCTGGCCCACGAGCAGGCACATCTCAGAGGACGGCATCACCTGGCTATAGGTGCCGCGGCGGCCCTGGAGCGAGCGTTCCCTCACCTGCCCGTGTTTGCCCACGCCAGGGAGGAGATAGCCCGGCTGGTGGAGATGCTGGCCGACGACGTGGCTGCCGAGCGCCACGGCCGCCTGCCGGTGGCGGCTGCGATGGTTACCATCGCAGCGGGGGGTTCCCCCACCGCGACACTCGCCGCCGGTGGCCCCGGCGCAGTGGAACGGGTGCGCCGGCTGGTCGCTCCGGCGAGTCCTCTTCCTTCGGGAGCCAGACTGGCGGGCTTCGGCATCGCCCTCGCGCTGATCTTCGCTCCGGGGGTCGCAGCCGCGGGTCCCGCTCTCGGCGTGAGCGGCATGAGGACCTGCCCGATGGCCGCCGCCATGACTTCCTCTGCACCCGGAGCGGGGTGCCAACCCACAGGGACAGCCAGCACCGCCGGCGGCTGACATCAGCGGCGGACGCCGATCGGACAAACATCTGGACCTACTATCGTCACTAGTAGTGCATTGTCATCCGCTCACGGTTAGGGGGAGAACGTCATTACGGTCGACTGCCCCCAGCGCCTCGCAGCCACTCGCTCCGGCTGCCGCCTCTTTGCCTGCTACTTCGGAGATGCCGGCCCAAACCGCTGGCTTCGGTCGTCGCGGCGCACTCCCCGCCGCTCCTGCACCATGACGGCCGGGTTCCCTCAAGCAGGTCGGTTGATGTCGGTACCGGATCTGGACGCCGCGGACGCCGGCATCCGATCGACCGGCACAGGCGACGAGCAGAAGGGGCATCCTGACCGGGGATCTCTTCTCACCCAACGGCACCTGCAAGTAGTGCTCGGCTTGCTCTGGCTGGTCGATGCGGCGTTGCAGTTCCAACCCTACATGTTCACCAAGGATTTCGTCACCAACGTTTTGGCGATGAACGCCATGTACCAGCCACATCCCATTGGCGAGCTGATCGTCTCGGTCAGCCGGATGCTCGCAGCACATCCCGGAGCGTGGAACGCTGCCTTCGCAACGATCCAGCTGATCATCGCCTCGGGGCTCCTGTGGCGCCGTACCGTGCGGGCGGCGCTCGCACTGTCGTTCGCCTGGGTTCTCGGCGTATGGTCGCTCGGGGAAGGCTTCGGCGGCCTGTTCACCGGACTCGCCACGTTGGTCGGCGGTGCGCCGGGTGCGGCGCTGCTCTACGGGCTGGTTGGACTCATGCTCTGGCCGCGGGCTGAGCCCCCTCCCCCACTGGCTCGGGCGAGTGTGGCCGCCGACGGCGTCCTGGGAGATTCGGGTGGGCGGATGGTGTGGGCGCTCCTGTGGGGAGGGGGAGCCGTCTTGCAGATGCTCCCGATCCCCTATCCGCCGTTCTCGGTCTTGATCACCACCATCAACATGAACCTTCCCGAGCCGGCCTTTCTGGCTGGTTCCGATCACGCAGTGGCTCGGCTGGTCGGCTGGGCGGGCAGCCCTCTCGAACTGCTCCTCGCCGCATCGGAGGCCGCCATAGGGCTCGACGTCCTCAAGGGAGGCCGGGGGGAGCGTCCAGCGCTTTGGGCCGGGATCGTCCTCAGTCTGGTGTTCTGGATGGTGGGTCAGAATTTCGGCGACATCCTCGCCGGTGGTGCCACAGATCTCAACTCGGGGCCACTCTACGTGCTATTGGCCGCCACCCTTTACCCGAGGCGCGCATTGCCCGAGGGCTCGCAGCAACAAACAGGAACAGGCTCCACGGAGGAGAAGCGAAGATGAACTCACGCACGATCGCCGTACCTGTGCTGGCGCTGGCAATCGGCGCCGGTGCCGCCACGGTGGTGCTCACCCTTGCCAACGGGCACACCGCCGCCAACTCGTCGCCGACCGCCTCGCAGAGAGCGGTCGGGCAGGCCCCTTCGAGCACTGGCGGCACGGGTACGGCTGACGGGGGGATGATGGGCGCAGCAGGCGGCATGGGGGGCGGTGGCTCCGACATCGCCAGAGGGGCATCGGGCGGCCTGGTGCCGGCTGCGAGGATGCAGGCCCTGGCCGCTCGAGCCGCACAAGGGGTCACCAAGTCCCACGGCACGCTCAGCTACCACACCAAGGCGGTGACGTTGGTGGCCCTCGGGGCGCCGGGCAACCGACCGGGCATGTACTGGCAGATCGACGGAGTCGACGGGCCGAAAGGCCCGACCGTCAGCGTCCCCGCCGGTGCCACCGTCACAGTCGACTTCGCCGACGGGGATCCTGGACACCCTCACGGATTCGAGCTGACCACCGCCGCGCCTCCCTACGGCCGCATGGCCATGGGAGAGGGCAGCATCGCCTCTCCGGGCGCGTTCGTCATGCCGGTTCCCCCTCCGAAGGGAAACCTGTGGTATGCAGCGACCGTCACTTTCAGAGCCCCTGCGCCAGGTACCTACCACATAATCTGCCCTGTCCCCGGGCACGCACAACAGGGCATGTGGGCAACCCTGGTCGTACGGTAGACGGAGGCGCGGATCGGGAAGCCAACCCGCTCCGGACAGTCCGTCATCCACGCCGGGCCCCTGCCATCCCCGGTTCGACTTGGCCCTGGGAGGATCGGCCGCCGGCGCCTGGCGGGCGAAGGCGCACCAGCAGGACCAACTCCACGAAGTAGGCGGCGTAGGCGACCAAGAAGCCGGCAGCCATCATGAACGACGCCGTGTTGCCGCCGGAAAGCAGGAAGCGAATCCCGCCGTAGCCGGCGACGAGCACGGCGAGCAGCCCCACCGCACCCGACACGGCGGCGGTGGTCCTTCCGCTGATCGCTGCCGACACTGCTGCCACCAAGGCCAAGACCGCGGTCAGCATGCCCAGCATCATGTGGACCATCAGCAGTGGCTTGCCACGCATCACCGACATCATGGAGCCCATGCTGAAACCGGCGTGCGCTACCTGGACGGTCAGGTTGACGCCCATGCCGAGCAGGAACTGAACACTGAGGACGCCCAGGGTCAGTGCGGCAGTGGCCCCCGCCGCCGTCAAGCGAGCACGCGTGATCATCGTGCGAACCTACCCTCGGTCCAGAGACTCCTAACTAGGATAGTAGGAGAGCGAGCGTTCGGAGTGGAGGTGCTTCCGGCGGGCTCCGAGGTAGGGGCTCGACGGCCAGTTGCCTTACGGCGGACGCTGCCACCTTCCGTCGCTCTCTCTCCCCTGCCGGCGCCAGCTTCGTCTGCGGCCTCCAGCTTCGTCTGCGGCCTGAGGACAGCCTTCCTAAGCGGCCAATGAAAGGGACTGCCGCGTTGGCGCACTGTTCGGATGGAATTATGAATCCATTATGAGAAAAGTCTCACCGTAACCACAGGTCTCTATAAGGCGTCCTGGGTACTTTTGGCTCTCAGTCGCTGTCAATCGGCGATCTGGTCTGCGTGAGAGCAGGTCATGAGGCACAAGGATTTCAAACGGAGAGGAGAGTTGCATGGTAAGGGCCAACCATCCTGAGAGCAAGTTATCTCGCTCAGCGAGACGAGGTTTAGTAATATCTGGGTTAGGAGTTGCGGGTATGGCCGCCGGCATGGTCGGTGGTGCGGTGCCGGCGTTTGCGAGCACCACTGCCACGACTTACACATGCTCGTCACCTGGGGTAGCCGACGAGTGCACGGCTGCGACCAACTACGCGTCCAGTCATCATCCGGGCAGCGGCACTGCCACGGTACTGAAAGTGGAGGCGGACACCGAGTATCACGGCGGCAGCGTCGCGCGCCGAGTGTTCGACATACGGGTAAAGGCACCGAACGGGACGATCTACGTGGAGCACGTGCTTCGCAACGAGTCGAGCGATTCGGTCTGGTGGGAGAGCGTGGCCGAGAGCCAGACCTCCGGTGGTACGACGTCCAGCCCGCCCACCTCGACCCCGCCTTCGTCACCTCCGCCATCGTCGCCACCCCCTTCGTCGTCCAGCGGCGGAGTGAGCAACAGCCCGAAGATCAGCTCGGGACAGGCGGGCAACGCGGCGATCGCCTTCGTCCGCTCCTACTGGCCGTCGGTCGGAGTGTCCGGAGTGAAGAACTCGCAGCTGAACTCGAACGGTCAGAAGGACTACTACCAGGTCAAGCTGCAACTGAACTCCGGCGGTCGCAACTCGGGCACGACGGTGGTCTGGGTGGACGCCACCAGCTCGGCGGCCAAGGTGACCGCGGTGCAGGGTAGCGGGCTGTCCTACCGCGACAGCTCGATCATCTCGCCCGCCACCGCGCAGTCGAACGCCTCGGCGGCGACCGGAGCGAGCAGCAGTTACCACTCGACTCAGATCAACGGCGGCAAGTGGCGCTGGTACTGGGTGTTCCTGCGCAGCAGCTCCGGCACCAAGTACAAAGTCGGTGTGGACGCGGTGACCGGCCAGGTGACCCAGGTCCACCAGAGCTGATCCGGTCGGACAACGTCTGACTCTGTCCGAGGTCGGCCCGGTGCGACTCCCCCGGAGGGAGGCACCGGGCTTCGGCCGCGCGCCAAGCGCTCCGACGAGCCTGTCTGCCCAACTTCGATGCCGATCCCTATGACGCCGATCCCTGCGATGCCCATCCCTGCGACGCCGAGGCTCCTTGACTGCCCGCCTAAGCACTCGTTGCAGCAGCTCGACTCACCGTCGGCGGCCCTTCCCACTAGCGTGAGGACATGGCTCGATCCCGCCTGAGTGCTCCGCTGGCTGCTACGTCGGCTCTTGGCCTGCTGACCGCTGCATGCGGGGCAGGAGGTCCATCGCCCAACGGCGTCGCCACGATGACCCCGACCAAGGCGGAGGCCGCCGTGACGTCTGCGGTCAAGAAGGCGACTTCGTTCCAATTGACGACCAAGGTGACCCAGAACGGCAAGACAGCCGTCCAAGTGCTGGATGCGGGCAAGTCGGCCGGGCGCCAAACGATCAAGATCTCCGGCGGCACGGCGACCATCCTGATGGCGAAGAAGTCGGTGTTCGTGAAGGCCAGCCCGTCGATCCTGTCGGGCAACTTCGGTCTCAGCACGGCCGTGGCGGCGAAGGACGGCGGCCGCTGGCTGACGTTCCCTGCCAGCTCTCCGCAGGCGCAGGGAGA
>JAJYPS010000123.1 GCA_021795215.1 Actinomycetes bacterium | reverse complement strand
GGTGGCCCTGACCAGGAGGTGCCGAAGTTGTAGACGTTGCCCGCGGCGCTGGCAAGCAGGTATCCGCCACTCGAAGCGTCCCCCGCAATTCCTACGATGGGCGACGCCAGGGACTCGCCCTGAAGTGAGCCGTGGAAGACGGCGTCGCCGTAGGGCAGTACCGCACCGGCTGACGTGGCGAGCCAGTAGCCGTTGCCGTCGGCGGTGGCGACGATGCCGACGACCTTGCCGAGCGAGGCGGGAAGTGCCGCAGCACCGTAGGTCTGTGCCGCACCGGCGGTGAGCACCTGGCCGTCGGAGAGTGCGACCCAGTAGCCACCCGCTGTGCGGGCGACACCGGCGATCGACGTGCCGGCAGGCTTTGTCGGGCCCGAGTAGGTGGCGAGGCCGCCGAAGGTAGAGACAGCGCCCTGGGCGGTGACCACCCTGTAACCGCCACCGGATGCGACGCCGTAGGTGAAGTGGTCGGCAGTGACGTGGGGGGTGATGCCCCCGGGCGCGAGCACGGCCACGTCCACGGTCCCGCTGCCGGCGGGCGCAGTGGCGACGATGCGGGTGGAGGTGTCCGACACGATCGTGCCCACCTGGTTGCCGAAGAAGATCTCGATGGCCCGCTCCAGGTTGGTGCCGAGGACGACGACCTGCGTGCCGCCGGCCGCCAGGCCGCGACCGGGGCTGACGGAGGTGACGGTGGGAAGCAGGGCGACGTAGCCGAAGCGGTCACGGAAGCTGACCGGGCTGGTGCCCCCGGCGGTGGTCACGGTCACGTCGACGGTCGACACTCCCGGCGGGGTGACGGCGACCAACTGCGTAGCGGTGTCCGACACGATCGATCCGGGATTGCCGCCGAAGTCGACGGCGGTGGCGCTGCCGAGCCCGGTGCCCGCGATGGTGACCTGGGTTCCCCCGACGATCGGACCCGACGAGGGAAGTACCGAAGCGACCGCGGGGACCGGTGGAGGGGGCGGCGTCGAAGCATCCGCGGCGGGCATCGCCCAAGGGGTGGCCGACAGGATCGCCGATCCTGCCAAGGGAACCACTGCTGCCAGAAGCCTCTTTCGGAACCTGTTCATCCTCGTCCTTCCGCTCCGCCCGTCCTTGGGCGCCGGTAGGAGTGTCGGAACGGCGAGCCACCGGCCTGAGCACGAAGTCGGACCGAAGCGACGAATGTGCATAGACAGCGAAGGAGGGGCCCGAGGGCCCCTCCTTCTTTCTGCTGGCACTGCCGACTACGACTGCCTGGTGGAACTCAGCCCTTGGCTAGTGCGCTCAGGGCTGCGGAGTTGGTAGCTGGCTGGATCGCCAGAGGCCCACCGATGGTGGTGAGGCTGGTGATGTGGACCCCGTTTCCACCAGAGGTGTTCGCACCCACGCCGTTAGCACTTCCTGCAGCGTTGAGGAACGTAGTGGTGGAGCCGCCAAGCGAGCTGGGGTTGAAGGCCAACAGGATCGGCTGGCTGTTGTTACCTGCCACGACACTACCGGTGAGGCCGTCAGCATAGAAGTCGCCACGTACCAGGTTTGCCGTACCGGGTGTCGTTGTGCTGCCCCAATGGAGGCCCTCCGCCTGAGACGCAGCGTTCAGATTGTGGTTCAGCTCGAACTGGGCTAGCAGCTGGGCCGTGTCTGTGTAGTCCTGGCCGGCGATGCGGAGGACCGATACACCCATGTTCTGCAGCGACGTCACCACACTGTTGGAGATCGCCACTTGGCCACCCATCATGATGACCTGCGTGATGCCCAGGTTCGTGATACCCGCGGCAGCCTCTGGCGACAGCGACCCCTGTGCGGTGAGTAGCACCGGGAAGTGCTCGTTGTAAGCCACTGCGCTGGCTGCCATTGCGTCGGGGAACGTCTGGTTGGTTGCCAGAATTGCGGTCTTGGCAGTCGTCGGACCGGACGTGGAAGCCGTTCCGGCGGTGTTGTTGTACATAGTGCCGTAAGCGCCCGGGAAGGTACCATTACCGACCGCAGCGGAACCGAAGTACTGCGCCGCCATCTGAGCCGTCCCGTCAGCGGTCTGGCCGTAGATCTGCGTGACCTGCAAGGTCTGCGCTGCGCCGCTGCTAGTGAAGCGCTGAGCCGTGCCACCGCAGGTGTAGGACGGCGTGGACTTCAGCTGGCTGATCACGTTGTTGCTGATCGCGATCGGACCACCCATTACGTACACGCTCGTGATGCCCTCGAGCCGCAGTGCTGTCAGCGTGCTACTTGAGAGAGAAGCGGTGGGTGTGAGCAGAATGCCCGTGCCCGTGGGGCCAAGCTTGCCGGCCACGTAGCTCCCGGAGAGCGCGTCAGGGTAGTTCTGGTCGGTCGCCAAGACCACGGGGCGGGTGCCAGCGCCACCGGGGCAGGTACCGGTCGCATAGTCGAACTGCTTCTGAAGCAGCGCAGCAGCCGTTGCATCGGCCGTCTGACCGTAGATACGGCTGTTGGAGATGAGCGAGAACATCCTCAGTCCCGTAGCCGGGGAGAGCGTCGTAGGAGTCGCTGCAGTGCAGGACGAGTTCTGGTTGTCCGTCACCGTCGCACGAACTGGGCCAGCCGCAGCGGTTCCTGTGCTGTCGACTGCCATACCGCTGAGGGTGTATGTCGCCGGGGCAGTGGTGCTGGCGGTCGTAACGTCGAACGCCAGCGTCGTGGCGTTCACCCGGGTCACGGTGGTGGTGCTACCACCTCCCGCTGTGCCTGAACTGGACACGACGGCGCCACCGCCGCTCGCAGACGCAGTAGGAGTAGCGCTGGTGTCGAACGCAGTCGATGAAGCTGCCGGCAAAGACACGCAAACGTAGTTTGCCGGTACTGAGCCCGTCACCGCCTCCGCAACCGTCAAGTTACCGATCGGTACGTCCGTAGATCCGGGAGCCACGGGGGTAGCGGGGCTATTGGCACTGAGAGCGACGGAGCCCAGAGTGGCGTTAGAAGGGCTCGTAGACGTGACAGTCGTGGCCCCGCTCACCGGGTAGTACGTCGGCAATACGTGTATAGCGCCCGTTGCAGCCGCCGAACCGGCATTGTAGGAGACTCCACCTACCGTGATATTCCAGTCGTGCGCGCCTGCGCCCGGAGTACCTCCGGTGATGCTGAGGGTAAGCACATCGTTAGAAGCTTGGCAGAATGCGGGATCGCCGGAATTTGTCGACAAAGCCGCCGTCACTGTCGGAGCGGTGCCGCCGGGGGCGGTGCTGGCCGCCGCCACCGATACCGTCGGTGTTGCAGCGAAGTCGACGTAGTCTGCGGTGCCGGCAGCACAGTTTGCGGAGGCTGACGAACCTGCCGCCACGACGACCGTCATTTTGTCGCCGACGGTGTAGTTGCTCGGGACTCCAACGGTCCATCCCGCGACCGACTGGGCTGTCTTCCCCGGATAGATCGTCGTTGGCGTCGACGGTCCGGTAAATGTGACGGACGAGGGCGACGCGAACGCCGGTGCTCCCGCCGCTAGGAGCCCGCCGACTGCTCCGGTAGCGGCTACCGCCGCTCCGGCAGCTCGGCTGAGCTTGAGCCTTCTTTTCTTCACTTGACCTCCTCGGTCAAAGGGGTAGTTGTGTGGTTCGTTGCTGGAGGCCCCGGGAGCTTCGTCCCATACGCCCTTTTGCCGGCGGAGTGTCCCCACTACGCCTTCCATCCGAACTAACCCTCGAAGCGTCCCCCGTGTGACACTCCCGGCCCGAAAACTTCGACAATCCGTGGTGAACTGGCGACCAACCGTGCTACCAGCACTTCCGCGGAGAGGTTCCTCGCCCTCCGGACTCGGCGTCGGTACGCTTCACCGAGTGCAACTGGTCCCGCTCCTGCTTCGGCCTTCCCAGAAGAACGCTCCAGCGTGACCTCACTCGTCGCCCTAGCAGTCCTTCCGGGAGCTAGCGGGTGGGACAGCTCGGCCTTCGCCTCCACCGCAGGGTCGGTCCGCATCAGCCCGACATCCGAGGAGATCGCAGGCGTAGCGGCCGCACTGCTCGGCTGGACCGAGGCCCACCTGCCGCCCGAAGTGGAGCCGTCGTGGCCCGAGAGGCACGAAGTCGCCGCCCTCGCCTCCCGGCTCCTCGGTTCCCTCTCTCCCTCCGGAGAGCACGGGGCTTCCGGAGAGCACGCGGCGGCCCATCCGGACACCGGACCCGGACCGGAGGGATCGGCCCTCGCCCTGGTGTCGCCGTGGAACGCCGTCCTCCTGCCGATGCTGCTCTCTCTCTCGCCTCCCCCCGCAGTCCTGCTCTACTGGACGCCCGCCAACCGCGCCGCAACTTCCATCGCTCGTTCGTCCGGCATCGGTCGGGCGCACGCTCTGGCGACCTGGGAGCACTGGGTCCGAACAGCCCTCTCCACCCTCCAGGGAGGTCGAGTGCTCGTGCTCGAAGAGGCTCCCGGATCGTCCGAGCGGATCGGTGCCGCCATCGGCCTCCTGCAGGGCTCCGACAGGCAAGATCCCCCCGCCGCCGGAACCAACACGGACCACCCGGAGTCCGAACCTCCCCTCGAGGTCGAGGAATCGCTCGATCCCTCCCTCGCCGCCTTGGAGGGCAGGCTGCGCTCCCTCTCCGGGCTCCACCCCGACTTCCCTGACATGGAGCTCCCGCCGCCTTCGACCTGGGGCGGTGAGCTGCTGGCCGCGCATCGGATGGCCGCCCGCCACGCCGAAGACGCCGCTGGAGCGTGGCTCCGCTGCGCAAGGGCCACCGAGGATGCAGAAGCGTGCTCCAGAGCGCTCGAATGGGCCGGGCGTAGCCTGGCGGAAGCTCTCGACACCACCACGGAGGCCTGACACCTTGGACCCGAAGCAGACCAGCGAGAAGACCGTCCGGGAGATCCTGGCCGAGCGTGCCCGCAGGCACCGGGCGCCCGTGCCAGCCGATCCGCTCCCCCGGCCTGCTCCGCTGCCACCCATGTCGCAGTACCTGTCCGTCAAACGGCTGGGCCAGCTCCTTCCGCTTCCCCCTTCTGGGCACGGACCCAGCCGCACGCCCGGCAAGGCGAGGGTCTGGAAGCTGTTGGACACCGCAGTCGGAGGAGTCCTCACTCGCCGCCACGAGCGGGAGGACCAGGTGCTCGCAGCCCTTGCGGACGCCACAGCGGAGCTGGGGACCCGCATCGACGACCTGGCGAGCAACTTCGACCGACTCGCCTCGCTGCTCGACCAGCGGCTCGCCTTGCTCGCAGCCCGCCTGGACCAGCCGACCGAACCCCCCGCCACCACACTCGATTGAGCCGGGACGGGGGGCCGGGCACGGACCGCAAAGGCGTCCACTCGGTACTGCTGGCCGCCGCTTGGGGGCGTCCGGACGAGCAGGGCCTCGCCACGAGCGCTCTGGCCGTCGGCTTGGCGTCGCTCGGATCGGTGGACGTGGTCGTCGTCGGCGGAGCCCAGGGAGCAGCCTCGGTCGATGCCCGGCTGCGGCTGTTCGGCTCGCCGCCCTCCGGCCTTCCCCAACCGGTCCCCTCCGTCGTGATGGCCGCGCTGAGAGCCACCGCCCTCCCACCCGACGCAGCCCGAGAGCCGGCCAGGCGCTGGCGCCGGCCCGCCTCCTGCGCCCGCTTCGTCGACGAGCTGCCCGTCGCCGCCTGGCGGGAGTCCGGGAAGTTTGCTCGCATGTTGGAGCCCGACGTGGTGGTCGTCGCCGGAGAGAGCGGCCCTGCCGGGGTCGAGGCGGTCGCAGCGGCGGGCGAGGTGGGGCTTGTCGCCTGCGCTCCGCTGCTCGACCTGCCCGTTCCGCTGCCCCACACCGACGAGCACGTCCTCCTGGAAGTGGCCGACGTGGTGCTGGCCTCGTCGAGCGTCGAGGCGGCGGCTGTCGAGACTCTCGTCCCGAGGCTGGACGCCAGGAACCTTGTCCTGCTGGGCAGCTGCCTCCCTGCCGAGCCCGTCTCGGTCGTGCCCTTCCCAAGGGTCGTCCCGCCGGGGCTCGACCCCAAGGCGAGGGAGCCGGTGCTGGCTGAAGCTCCGGATGTCGTCGTCCTGGCGCACGACCCTTTCCCTGGCCCCGACCCAGGTGCCGCTCACCCTCTCCGGCGTTCCGACGAGCGAGCCGCCGTGCGGGCAGGCTGGCTGGCCAGCGTGCTGGCGA
>JAJYPS010000033.1 GCA_021795215.1 Actinomycetes bacterium | reverse complement strand
GGGCGGCGGGCGGCGAGACCCTGGCGCGGGCGGCGGGCGGCGAGACCCTGGCGCGGGCGGCGCCCGCCGGTTCAGACGCCCGCCGTACCGCTCGCCGCCGATTCAGACGCCCGCGGGGGCCACCTTCGGGTGCGGCATGCAGAGCTGGTCGTACTCGGCGATGACCAGCTCTCCTGCGTCGGCGCCGCAAGCGGGGCAGAGCGGATCGCGCCGCATCTTGAAAGTGCGGAAGGTCGCCTCGAGTGCGTCGTAGGAAAGGAGCCGCCCGGCCAGCGACTCGCCGAGGCCGAGCAGCAGCTTGATCGCCTCCATCGCCTGCAGCGAGCCGACGATCCCTGGCAGCACCCCGAGCACGCCGGCCTCGGAACAGGACGGGGCAAGCTCCGCGGGCGGAGGTTCGGGGACGAAGCAGCGGTAGCAGGGACCGTCGTAGGGTGCGAACACCGTCACCTGTCCCTCGAAGCGGAAGATGGAGCCGTGCACCACCGGGATCCGCTTGGTCAAGGCGGCATCGTTCAGTAGATAGCGGGTGGGAAAGTTGTCCGTCCCGTCGACGATCACGTCGTAGCCGTCGATCACGTCCAAAATGTTGTCGGCTCCGAGCCTGACGTCGTACCCGACGACGTTCACGTCGGGATTGAGCGCCGTCAGTGCCTTCTTCGCCGAGTCCACCTTCCGCTCCCCCACGCGGTCGATGTTGTGCAGGATCTGTCGCTGGAGGTTGGAGGCGTCGACCACGTCCATGTCGACCACGCCGATCGAGCCGACACCGGCCGCGGCCAGGTAGAGACCCGCAGGCGAGCCGAGCCCACCTGCACCAAGGAGGAGCACCTTCGACGAGAGAAGTCGTTGCTGACCTTCCTCCCCCACTTCGGGAAGCAGCAGGTGACGCTGATAGCGGTTCCGCTGATCGGCTGTCAGCGTGGCGGGCGCTGCCCACGGGCGGCCGTCGTCCTTCCACCTGTTGAAACCGCCCACCAGAGAGACGACGTCCCGGTAGCCCATCTCCTCGAGGGTCTTGGCGGCGAACGCCGATCGGGCGCCCCCGGCGCAGTACACGACGATCTTGGAGTCGTGGTCGTGCAGGCGACCCTCCACCTGCACCTCCAGGTTGCCTCGGGGGATATGCACCGCACCGGGTATCGCGCCCTGCGCGTACTCGTCCGGCTCCCTGACGTCCAAGAAGACGGCGCGATTCAGGAGATGCTCGGCGTCGGTGCCGTCCACCTCGACGATCTCGCTTTTCGCCTTCGACAGCAGATCCCTGAATGTCGCCATCGTCACGCTCCCCGTTCTCGGGCACTTCTCTTCGCCAGGCACGGACTTTCCGGCCCATCCCGACCCGCCCCGGTAAACCTTACCTGTTTGGTCGGCATTCCGCGACATGCCTCGAGCGGATCGCTCACCGTGGCTCGAGACAATCGTTACGCCAGCTTCATACGGTATTGACCGCTCGGCAACGGGTCCGACTCGGACCCTGCGTACCTTCGGCGCATGACCTTGTACGACGAGCTTGGCGGACCGGCAGCTGTGGCGGAAGTGGTTGACCGGTTCTACGGGAACGTCCTGGCCGATCCCGACCTGGTGGGCTACTTCGACGATACCGACCTGGACCGGCTGAAAGCGCACCAGAGAGCGTTCGTATCGGCTGCTCTCGGAGCGACGAGTGGCTACGGGGGGCGGGGCATGAAGCAGGCCCACGCTGGAAGGGGCATCACGGGCGAGGCTTTCGATGCGGTGGTGGGCCACCTGGCCGCGGCTCTGATCGAGTGCGGAGCGACGATGGACCAGGTTGGGCAAGTGGCCGAGTTGCTGGCGCCGCTGAAGCCGGACATCGTAGAGGGAAGCGCCCCGGTGCACTGAGCCCGGTGACCGGGTGACACCCCCGGCGGGGGCCACGCGTCGCATCGACTTCGCCAACCGGCGAAATCGGCGGCATTTCAGCCCTCCTCGACCCACAACAGTCCCGTCTGGTCACGATCTGGGGAGACTCCGGCGAAGCGCCGCCAGCTCCCCGGCCGGGGGAGCCCGACACTACGGCACTGGTCCCGGACAGTTTCACGCTGCGCGCCTGTTGCGGCGGGCGACGGCGTCGACGGTGACCGCCGCCAAGAGCACCAATGCGGTGACCATGTACTGGACTGCCGCTCCCATGCCCAGCAGTCCCATGCCGTTGTAGATGGCAGCGATGACGAGGCCGCCCAGCACGGCATGCAGCACCTTGCCCCTCCCGCCGAAGAGGCTGGTGCCTCCGATGACGGCTGCAGCCACGGCGTAGAGCACCAACGTGCCTCCGTCGATGTTGACCGATATCGAGCCCAGGCGAGAGGCATAGATGACTCCTGCGGCACCCGACGTCAAACCGGACAACGTGAATGCGAGCGTCCGCACGCGGGTCAAGTTGACCCCTGCCCTGCGGGCGGCCTCAGCGTTGCCACCGATCGCATAGATGTACCGACCGAAGCGGGTACGGCCCAGCAACGCGGTCCAGGCGACGAACACACCAAGCACGATCGGCACGACCCACGGGACACCTCGGAGCGGCACCAGCGCACCCCGATTGGTATTGCAGATCCACACGAGCACCACGCCGGCAGCGGCCGTGACGGCCACCTTGGCGATGGCCACGCTGGGCGGGACCGCCACCAAACCGCTGGCCCTTCGGCGGCGGGACGCCAGCAGATTGACCGCACCGTAGACGACTAGTACCGCGGCCAGAGCCAGCCATCCGGCCAGAGGGCTCAGATTCCCATTGACCAGGTCGTTGACGACGTTGTCGGTGATCCGAATCGTTCCTCCGCTGGCACTACCACTGTTGTCGATCATCAAGATCATGAGGCCCTCGAACCCAAGCAACCCGCTGAGGGTCACCAC
Source organism: Actinomycetes bacterium (assembly GCA_021795215.1). Taxonomy (GTDB): domain Bacteria; phylum Actinomycetota; class Acidimicrobiia; order Acidimicrobiales; family JAKAOS01; genus JAJYPS01. Next base: position 23,404 of record JAJYPS010000033.1, on the reverse strand, counting down.
GAACGACGGCAGCCCGAGGCGTGTGATGAGAGTGCCCTGAAGCGCACCGAGAGCACTCGTGACGACCAACCCGGCCGCAATGGCAACCCACCACGGCGCCTGGTAAGGGTAGGCCAGCAGTGCGCCGGTGACGACCGCCCCGATCCCGGCAAGGTATCCTATCGAAAGGTCGATCTCGCCCAGAAGCAGCACGAATACCTCGGCCATTCCCAGCAGTACGAACACCGCCCCCTGAACCAGCAGATTCGTGAGGTTGCCAGCCGACAGGAACACCGGACTCTGGACCTGGAACACGATGACGATCAGCACAAGGCCCGCCACAACGGGCAGCACGCCGCTCTCGCCGCTGCGAGCCCGCTTGGCCCAGTCTCCCAGGAACGACTTCAGCGAGGTGTGCGCCGCTCCTGTTCCCGTCACTCTCCCAGTGTCCTGCGGCGCCAACTGTGGCGGTGACGTGGTCATAGCTCCTGCGCTCCTTGAGTCCCGCCACCGGCCGCCCCTGGGCGCGGGTGAACCCGATCAGCAGCCGTGCCAGACGTTATGAACTGCACGATCTTCTGCGTGTCGAATTCCGAGATCGGCCCGGCGGCCGCCATACGCCCCAGGTAGAGGATGGCGACCCGGTCAGCCACCTTCAGTACGTCGTTCAAGTTGTGGGAGATGACCAGCACAGCGATTCCAGAGGAAGCCAGGCGCGATATCAGGTCCAGCACCATCGCCGTCTGGGACACGCCGAGAGCAGCGGTCGGCTCGTCCAACATGACCAGCTTCGCCTTACCCATCACCGCTCGGGCGACGGCCACTGCCTGGCGCTGCCCCCCGGACAGGGACGCGACCGGCTGACGTATCGACCGGACCGTGGTGACGGACAGATCGGCCAGCGTGGTCCTTGCCTGTGACTCCATCGAACCCTCGTCCAGCAGGCGGCGCCGAACCGCCTCTCTCCCGAGGAACATGTTCTGCACTATGTCCAAGTTGTCACATAACGCCAGGTCCTGATAGACGGTGGCGATCCCCAACCGGGTCGCCTCTTTCGGACTTCGCAGTTGGACCTCGGACCCGCCCCAGCGCATCTTGCCCTGGTCCGGGCCGAAGATCCCCGAGATCACTTTGACCAGGGTGGATTTCCCAGCTCCGTTGTCACCCATCAGTGCGGTCACTTGTCCGGCAGGTAGATCGAGGTCCACCTCGCTCAGTGCCTGCACGGCGCCGAAGCTTTTCGATACGCCCCGCAGGGAAAGGAACGGACCATCGCCCGCCGGGGGCTGCGGGGCAGACGGGCGATGGCCCTGGTCGATCACGGCCACCCTGGTCAGCCCTTGATGCCCGCTGCCTGGCACGAGGTGGCGAAGGAGCCCGCGCAGAGCTGGCTGGCCGGCACGAACTGGTCCTTTATAACCGTCGACGCCATGTTGGACGTGGTGACCCACTCTGGCTTCAGTAACACCGAAGGCACCTGAGCGTGGCTCTGGGTGTCAGTCGTGACCCCGTTCACCAGTGACGCAGGCGGCTTCTGGGAAGCACGGATGTACATCGCCAGGGAAGCGGCGGCCTGCGCCTCGAGGTAGATCGGTTTGTAAGCGGTTCCGCACTGATAACCCGACAGCACGTTCTGCAGGCCGACCAGCGTCGCATCCTGACCGGTGACCGGGAACGTGCGGGGTGGTATGTGGAGCGTCTTGAGGTAGGTGATCACCGGAGCGGCGGTCTCGTCGTTGGGCATGAGCACGGCGTTGATGTTGCGGTGGGCGGTGTAGGCCTGCTGGAACTCCGTCTCGGCGGTCGGAGGATCCCACGTCCCGGCAGGCTGACCTACCTTCACCCACTTGCCGGAGCTGAAGTAAGGCTTCATCACAGCGTCGTAGCCCTGAGCGAAGAGCGTGGCGTTGTTGTCCGTCGGGGCGCCCCGCATGACCAGCACTTGCGGCTTCTTCACGTGCCACGCGGATACGCACGTCGCGAGGCCTTGGCCGATCAGCTTGCCGACTCCGATGTTGTTAAAGCTGACGTAGTAGCTGCGGCTGCCGCCCAATGTGAGCCGGTCGTAGTCGATCACTGCAACACCGTGGGCCTTTGCGTAGGACTCGATCTGGGCTCCGACGCCAGAGTCGAGCGGGTCCATTATCAAAACTGTCGCGCCCCTGGCGATGTCGGACTGGGCGTCGGTCAGCTCCGTAGCGTCGCTGCCCTGTGCGTTCTGGATCACGTATTGTGACTGCTTCAAGCCTGCCGCCTGGAACGCCTTGGCAAGGTAAGGCGCGTCGAACTCTGTGTAACGGGCCGACGACACGGTGTCAGGAAGGATCGCCGCCACCATGCCCTTTCCCTTGGCAGCCAATGGCTTCAGGCTGGCCATCGCCGAGAAGTTACGGGTAAAGGACGTTGCGGAGACCGCAACTGATGTCGAGGAGCCCGACGAATTGGATCCGGCGGAGCCTGACGACCCGCTCGCTGAGCCGGAGTACCCGGAGCCACCACCGCTACAAGCCGACGCCAGCAGCCCCATTGCCGCCAGGGCAGGCACCAGCTTGGCCCTACTCGCGACGGATGTGCTTCTGTAAGTACTCAAACGCTCCCCCTTTGGACGCTTCCCGCCGATCCGGAGTGATGTCCGGCCGCCACCGCCGACCGTACGGCCGGGAACATGAATGGTGTATTAACAATCTCCCCAGGGCGTTAACAAAGGATGAATGCCGGGGGCTGGCTCAGTTGGGCGCGAGGCGGTAACCGGCCCGTGGTTGGGTTAGTATCACCGGCTCCCCACCCTCTGCTTCCAACTTGGACCGCAAACGACGCACGTAGACCCGGACGTACTCCGTCTCGGTCTCGTATCCGGGTCCCCACACCCGCCTGAGAAGGTGGGCGTGACTGAGCAGCCTGCCCTGGTTGAGCGCCAACTCGCGCAGCAGAGCAAACTCGGTAGGAGTCAAGTGCACCGGCTGGCCCCCTTTGACGACGGTCTGGTTCCCAAGATCGACGACCAGGTCGCCGACCAGCACGACCGGGTCCGGCGGCTCCATCGAGGCCTCCGATCTCGTACGCCGGAGGTTGGCCATCATGCGGGCCAGGAGCTCCTCCATACCAAACGGCTTGGTCATATAGTCGTCGGCTCCCATGTTGAGCGCGTTGACCTTGTCGTGCTCGGCTCTTCGTGCCGATACGACGATGATTGCGACGGACGACCGCTCCCGGATCTGACGGCACAAGTCTGTCCCGTCCACGTCCGGTAGCATCAGGTCGAGCAGCACGATCTCCGGACGGGAGGTGTCTACCAGGCGCAGCGCCTGGAAGCCATCCGTCGCGACGACCGTGTCGAACCCCCTCACTGAAAGGTTCGACCGGACCAGGTCCACGATGTTCGGGTCGTCTTCGATCAGCAGCACCCGGCTGCGACCTTCGTCCCGCGCAGTCACCCGGTGCTCTCCAGCGGCAGTCGCACCCGGAAGCATGTACCCGACGGAACGGCGACCCGTTCCAAAGTGCCGCCGTGCGCCGCGACGATACCTTCCGAGATGGACAGCCCCAGGCCGGCCCCAGATCCCTGTCGGGGCGGATGAAGGGGCCCGACTTCACCCCGATTTTCGGGACGATCAAGTCCCAGTTCCGGCTCATGCCGTGCAGACATGCCGGCGTAAGTCGACGCACCGAACCCCGGCCCGTCATCGACGACGTCTATCTCCACTGTCGTGCCACCGGTAGTGGCGCTCGTAGATTGCTCCGATCGAAAGACGCCGACCGACAGGGGATGGTCGGAGCCGCTGGACATGTAGTCGTCGAGCACTCGGGAACGAACGATGACGGAGCCGGGCATTCGCCGATGCGTTCGTTCCGCGTCGGTTGTCAATCGAGCCAGGACCCGTACGGAAGTTCCCGGGGGGGTGTGGCGGCGTGCATTGCCGACGAGGTTCACGAACACCTGCTCGAGGCGGTCGTGGTCGGCCCAGATGGCGGGGATCCCGCTATCGCAGCAGACTTCCACCGGAGGAAGTTGCGGCGGGAGGCACGCAACGGCGGCATCGATTACCAGTCGGAGATCGCACCAGTCAGGCAGAATCCTAAGTATCCCCGTCTCGATGGCCGAGAAGTCGAGCAGGTCGTCGACGAGACGACCCAGGCGCCCAGACTCGCTGGCGATGCGCCGGAGGAACCGCTGGCGAGTCGGTTGGTCCCATTCGACGTCGTCTTGGAGCAGGCTCGAGGCGTATCCACCGATAGCGGTGAGCGGCGTCCGCAACTCGTGTCCGAGTCGTGACAGGAACACCCGGTGCAGTTCCCGTGACCGTCGCAAAGCCTCTGCCTCGTGCGACGCTTGTTCAGCCTGCTCCCGCTCCAGCGCGAGTCGGAGCGACCTGGCGGCGTCCCCCAGCAGCGCAGCCGCCATCGGCGGCTCGGGGCCCCTCCAACTCGCAGTCAAGGCTGCCGAATAGCCAGGCACGGTGAACCCGACCGCTGCATGCCGCCACAGTCCGGGGCCACTGGACCGCATGGGCCGGTCGGTCGCGACAGTCCCAAGCACTTCCCGCACCAGCTTCTCGGCATCGGGGGCGAGTTCGGTCTCCGTGTTGCCCTCCCCGTCGACGCACGCTCGCCATTCGAGCCCGCTGAGGGCAACCGCCTGCCGATCGGAGGCTTCCGTGGAGGGCGCCTGGGCCAGCGCCACCCTGTCCGCAGGAAGTCCCTGGCAGAGGGCAGCTGCCGCGGCCAAGAACGACTTCTGCGGAGGTAGCGGACGCCCCAGCACCTCTAGCATGTCCCGTATCGTTTCTAGAACACGATTGCGGGCCGTGGCTTCTCCGAACAGCCGATCCCTTTCGATGGCCGAGGCGGCGTAGCCCGCGTAAAGGCTGAGCAGTTCCACCTGGTCGGGCGCGGGTGGGCCGTTCTCTGGGGGGAAGGCCGACAGAACGCCAATTGGTCCCCCGGACCCGGACAGGGGGACAGCCCAGCAGCCCCGCCCAGGCCCTGACCAACATGGCTCTGACCAGCATGGCTCTGATCCGACCGGGCCGATAGTCTCGCCCGTGACGGCGGACCCTGCGCCTGCCTGCTGACCCCCGTCGCGGTCCGGCGGCAGCTCGGAGATCATCGCAGGCGAACCGGTTTCGGCCGCGAGCCCTATCGCACCGCCTTCCCTTCCGAGGGGCACCCGATCCAACGTGGTCCGCATTCGGACAGGCATGTGCCGGCACTCGGCTATCCGAAGTTCGCTCCTGTCCAACAGGTGAACGCACACCGCTTCGACGCCCAGGGCGGCAGAGAGGGCATCCAGTATCAGTGACAGCCCGGATGAAGGCGAAATCGAGCTGAGCTGATCGGACAAGCCGTGCAGACGGCTGAGCTGGCGCCTGGCGGCAGAGTCGCCCTGCCTGCCGGCCATGACGGCAACGACGTCGTCCGCGTACGTCGTCGCCGGATCCATCACGGCGACCACACTCCCGTGGCGCAACACCACTATGCGGTCGGCCAACCTCAGCACCTGGGCTATGTCATGGGAACAGAGCAGGACCGAGGCTCCTTGGCGGCGCATCTCCACGACTAGCTGCTCTACCCATCTCGAGTCGCTGACGCCGAGGGAGGAAGTGGGCTCGTCCAAGACCAACAACCTCGGTTGTCGGTGCAGCAGCCGCGCCAGCGAGAGCATCTGGCGCTGACCACCCGACAACGACCGGACAGGCCGGTCGGTGCCACCCCCTCCGAGGGTGATGCCGAGGCGCTCCAGCATGGAAGCAGCCTGGGAATGGATTCTCGCATGTGAACCGAGCAGCCGGCCCGGTTCCAGCCCGAGCATGAGGTTCTCGGCGACGTCCAGGTTGTCGGCCAACTGCACGTCCTGGTGCAGCACGGCCACGCTGTTGGGGGCCATCCCCGACAGGGGCAGCTGCCGGCCGTCGACGGTCAGGATTCCAGAACTGGGAGCGATGTCCCCAGCAACGCAGTCGACGAAGGTCGTCTTGCCGGCGCCGTTCTCCCCCACCAGGGCTACGATCTCGCCCCGGTGTATGTCCAGATCCACCCGGTCCAGTGCCCGGAGCCTTCCGAAGTCGACCGTCAGGGCCCTGGCGGACAGTAGAGGCGGGTCCGGACCGCGGTCTCCATCCCGCGCCGCGCTGGCTTGCTCGCCAGCACCAAGGCGCCGAGCCGATGGGACGGCAGGAGGCTGCTCCACTCAGTCATTGTGCACCGCATGCGGCACGGGACGGGCCGCCGCCCGCCAGCACACATACACCGTAGTGAGGACGTTCAGCACACGACTGCGATCCTGGTCCGGCTTCGACACACACGCGCGCAGACCCCGGGCCAACCGATGTCGAACTATACGACCTTCGGAACTTGGCGCAAGTCAGGGACAAGGTCCGACAGCCGTCCAGACCTCGAATCGGTCAACGCTGGTCGGCTGGCTACGCGCAATCGACCGGCCAGCCTGCCGAATCTATGGCGGTGGTGGCGAGAGCATCGGCGACAGCCGTCAGGAGTGCCGAGACGGAGCTCCTGACCACCAGGGACGCCAACCGGTCGTAAGGCGTCGGTTGGTTGTTGCATATTGCCACCCAGGCCCCATGCTGCGCGGCGAGTGGCACAAGAGACGCGGCCGGGTGGACGGTGAGGCTGGATCCGGCCACTATCAGCACGTCTGCACGTCGCACGACCGACAGGGCGGTCTCCAGCGCGTGAGCGTCCAGAGCTTCGCCGAAGCCGACGGTGTCGGACTGGAGCACGCCTCCACAGAGCTGGCCGGAGCACGCCGGGGCAGCCGCCGGCTCGTGGTAGCCCGCTGCGGAGGTACAGCGGGGATCGGCGTCGCCTGCCGCCACTCGGGCAAGCACTTCGGGCATGGGAGTCCGCGCGCCGCAGGACAGGCAGCGGACGCGCCTCATCGACCCGTGCAGCTCGATTAGGCGGTCGGGTCGACTACCGGCCCGCTGGTGCAGCTCGTCCACGTTCTGGGTGACGACCCAGTGCAACACGTCGAGCCGCTGAAGGCGGCCCACGGCGAAGTGACCGCGGTTCGGCACTGCCGCCCACAGCGGGGAGTGCAGTCGTCGCTGCCACGATGCCCGGCGAAGTTCGGGCTCCTGCTCGTAGACGGCGTTCGAAAGTGGCCACTGTGCTCGCGGTTGCCGGGTCCAGGTGCCGTTCGGCCCCCTGTAGTCGGGAATGCCGGACTCGGTGGAGAGGCCGGCGCCGGACAGAAGGACGGCGCAACCGGCCGACGACAGGCGAGCAGACAACACCTGGACGGTTGTCGCATGAGGTTCGTCCAGCGGCGCTCCAGGGTCGGCAGCACATACCGGAGAACTATTAGAGTAACCGTTCATGTCATCCCATGTTCTTTCATCTAACTCCACGAGCCGGTCGAGCAACACGGACTGTCCGAGGACTCTATGGGTGGAGCCACTTGTCGACCCGGCAACGGATGTCTCGGGCCACGACCCCCGCTCGGAGTACGTCGAGACGTTCTGGCTGGCGGCGCTGGGGCCGTCCACGACCTGGATGCTGCGCTACCTGGCAGGGAAGCTGGACGCGGAGCCGAATGGGGCCAAAGTGGACCTCGTGGAGATGGCATCCCGCCTCGGCCTCGGCCCCCGCTTGGGACGAAGCTCGCCGCTGTTGCGCTCAATCCAGCGGGCGGAGCAGTTCGGAATGGCGAGGACGGTGGGGCATGGCCGCCTCGCGGTCAGGAGACGCCTTCCCGACTTGTCCCGACGCCAGGTGGAGCAGCTGCCGCCCGCGCTGCGCACCCGCCACGCGGAGCTCTCGAGGAGGAACCGCCCTCCGGTGGAGAAGCCGACTGCAAGAGTGCGGCGAATGGCCCTGAGCCTGGTCCAGCTCGGGGAGGACCGACCCAGCACGGAGGCACAGCTGCGGGCGTGGGGCTTTTCGGAGGAGCTCTCGGCCGACGCCGTGGAGTGGGCCCTCGACCACTGCCGAGGTGGGAACGGGACGGCACACGGCCTACGGCCCTGAAGGCCCCGCCCCACGACCGGCGCGGCCAGCGCGGGCGCGGCCGGGCGAAGTTTCGCGGCCGGGTGAGGGGAGCGGGACCGGACGAAGCGAGCCACAGGCGGATCGGTCCTTGCTGCGGGCCCCTCGGGGAACGACACGCGCCGGCCGGTAGGTGTCACCGGAACGACGGTTGTGGGCGATGGACCGCCTCCGAGAGCACGGGCTCAAGTGTCCGACGAACCCGACGACGGCTTCTCGAAGTGCGCCAGGAAGTCGACCAGCAGTCTCACGCCGAAGCCGGTACCGCCCTTGCGAACGTATCCCTTGTCGTCGTAGCTGCGCGCCGGGCCTGCGATGTCCAGGTGCACCCAGGGCAGATCGTCGACGAACTCCGCCAGCAGCAGCGCGGCGGACAGAGCACCGGCCTGGCCAGGTGCGCCGATGTTCTTCATGTCGGCGATCTCGGACTCGATGTGGGACTTGTACTCGTCGGGCAGCGGCAGCGGCCAGGTTCGCTCCCCCGTGCGGCCGGACGAGGCAGCGACTTGGGACAGCAGAGAGTCGGAGTTGCCCATAGCGCCCGCTATCTCTCGTCCCAGAGCCATGACGCAGGCTCCGGTGAGCGTGGCCAGGTCGACGATTGCGTCCGGTCGCTGCTCGGCGGCCAGAGACAGGGCGTCGGAGAGCACCAGCCGGCCCTCGGCGTCGGTGTTGAGCACCTCGATGGTCTTGCCGTTGCGAATACGCAGCACGTCTCCGGGCTTGATGGCCGCCCCTCCCGGCATGTTCTCGGCGAGTGCCATGTAGCCGACCACTTCCACCGGTATGTCCATGTCGGCCAGCACGGACATGATGGCCAACACGGCCGCCGCACCGCCCATGTCGGTCTTCATGGTCTCCATGCCGCCGGCGGTCTTGAGCGACAAGCCTCCCGAGTCGAACGTGATTCCCTTGCCGACCAGTGCCACAGACGCCCTCGGCGAGGCGGGGCGATAGTGTGCCCGCACCAGTCGCGGCGGTTCGTGCGATCCGCTCCCCACGCCTCGCAGGCCGCCCAGGCCCTCGGATGCGATCCGCTGGTCGTCCCACACCTCGACCTCCAGGCGCGCCTGGGACGCGACCTCCTGGGCCACCGCTGCGAACCGACGGGGCGTCATGGAGCTGGGCGGTTCGTTCACCAGGTCACGGGCGAGCGAGACAGCCGCCGCAAGGCGCTCCGCCGTCGGTGCGACGTCCGAGAGATCGGCTGCCCCGTCACCGACCACCACGAGCTGCTCGACCGACGACCTTCCCTCGGCAGCCCGGCTCCTGTGGCTGTCAAAGCTGTACGCCGCGAGGAGCGCACCCTCGATCACGGCCCGAGACCGGTCCGCCGGGGACATCTCGCCGGCCGACTTGGAGGAGCCTTCGCCCGGCGACTGAAGCAGCTGCCCGAGGTAGACGGCTACCCTCCGGGCCGATCTGGAAGCTTGCACCGTCTCGGCACCGAGCCTCCGGAACGTTTCGGCAGACAGCTCCGACATCGGTCCGACTCCCACCGCGAGCAGGTCCGGGCTACCGACCGGCGCAGGGATCCAGAGCCGGTCGCCACGGGACCCCTTTATCCCATGCGCCTCCAGCAGGGCGGCATCCAGCGGCGGTGCGCCCGGCGGGAACCACCGACCTTCAGAGACGGGCACTGCCACCAGGTCCACCTGCTCGGGCATCACCGACACTACCGACGTCCCAACTGTCACTTTCTCTCCTTGTTCCGGCTGTTCCGGTTATCCACGGGCTGGCTCCTCCGGCGCGCATCCACCTGCCGACCGTAGTTTCAACAGGGACTTCCGGGCTCGCCTCGAACCGTTCCTGCCGGGCCGCTCCCGGCGGAGTGGACGGCATCCGAACCGGAGGGTCCGTCCTGGGATGCCTGCCTCGGCCGCCCAGGCTTCTCCGGCAGACGGTGGCCGTCCTCCTGCCACCTGGCCAGCACCCAGCAGAGGTCTGAAAGGCGGTTCAGGTACTTGGCCACGAGATCGAGAGGACCCTCGACCTCCCAGGCTCGCCTCTCGGCTCTCCGCACGACCGTTCTGGCCTGGTCCAGCAGGGCCGACTGGCGGTTCTGGCCAGGGATGACGAACGAAGCGGGCATCGAGTAGCGGCCCTCGAACGAGTCGATCAACGTCTCGACTCGCTCCACCATCGCCGACGACACCATCGTCTCGCCTTCCACCAGTTTGCGCCGGTTGGCTGGAGCAGTCGCCACTTCCGCCATGAGAACCCAGAGGTCGTTCTCCAGGCTGCCGATGACGGTGTCCAGCTCACCTCCGATAGGCGCATCGGCCCGCGCCAGTCCCAGTGCTGCCTGTGCTTCGTCGACCGTGCCGTTCAGCTCGACCGCAGGATGGGACTTCGGTACCCGGCCTCCATACAGCAGCCCGGTCGTGCCGTCGTCTCCTCGGCGGGTGTAGATCTTCAACGTCTTTCCGACTCTATGCCGTCCGCGACCGGCTGGGCCACGGGTCGAGCGGCCGACAGCCGGCCCCTCCGGCATGGGATCGCGAGGCAGTTGCCAAGCGGACGATCCGAGGACCGGCGGTACCCTTGAAACGATATGCCGGGATACCTGGAAGCGCTCCGTCGGAAAGTGATCGTATTCGACGGAGCGACCGGCACCAATCTGCAGCTGAGGAACCTGGGGCCGGACGACTTCGGGGGAGAGCACCTGGAAGGGTGCAACGAGGTGCTGGTGCGATCCCGACCCGACGTGGTAGCCGACCTGCACGACTCCTTCCTGAGAGTGGGCGTGGACGTGGTGGAGACGGACACCTTCGGCGCGTTCGCTCCGGTCCTGGCGGAGTACGGGATCGCCGGGGAGGCGTACGACCTGAACCTGGCGGCGGCGAGGATCGCCCGGGAAGTGGCGTCGTCGTACTCGACCGCCGACCGTCCGCGTTTCGTGGCGGGCAGCATGGGTCCCGGCACGAAGCTTCCCAGCCTGGGGCAGATCCGCTTCGAGGAGCTGGCGGGAGCCTACGAGGTCCAGGCGAGGGCCCTTCTCGAAGGTGGCGTCGACCTGTTCCTGGTGGAGACGGTCTACGACCTGCTGCAGGCGAAAGCGGCGCTGGTGGCTTGCCGGAGGGCGATGGCGGCGGTCGGCCGGCAAGTCCCCCTCCAGGTCCAGGTGACGGTGGAGCTGACGGGAAGGATGCTGGTCGGCAGCGAGATCGGAGCGGCGCTGGGCGCTCTGGACGCTATGGCACCGGACGTGATCGGGATGAACTGCGCCACCGGGCCGAGCGAGATGGGCGAGCACCTGCGCCATCTGTCGCAGCACTCGCGCCGTCCCATCTCGAGCCTTCCGAATGCGGGCCTGCCGTCGGTGGTGGACGGCAGGATGCACTACGACCTGACCCCGGACGGGCTCGCCGATGCGCACGCCCGGTTCGTGTCCGAGCTGGGCGTGTCGGTCATCGGGGGGTGCTGCGGCACGACCCCGGAGCACCTGCGGGCGGTGATCGAGCGCTGCGGGCAGATGGAGCCCCCGAGCCGTGAGCCGCAGCTCGAACCGGGAGCGACCTCGATCTACTCCCACGTGCCGTTCCACCAGGAGAACGCCGTCCTGGCGATCGGCGAGCGGGCGAACGCCAACGGCTCCCGCCGGTTCCGAGAGGCGATGCTGGCGAAGGACTGGGACACCTGCGTGTCGATTGCGAAGGACCAGGTGAAAGAGGGCGCACACCTGATCGACCTATGCGTGGACTACACCGGTGCCGACGGGCTGTCCAACATGGACGAGCTTGCCGGGAGGCTGGCGACTGCGTCGAGCCTTCCCGTAGTGGTGGACACGACGGAAGCGGACGTGGCCGAGGTGGCTCTTCGTCACCTGGGGGGCCGGGCGGTACTGAACTCGGTCAACCTAGAGGACGGCGACGGCGAGGGCACCAGGCTGGACCGGTTCTTGAAGCTGGCCCGAACCTACGGAGCGGCAGTCGTCTGCACCTGCATCGACGAGGTGGGGCAGGCTCGGACGGCGCAGTGGAAGCTGGACGCGGCCAAGGCGATCAGCGACCTGGCCACGGAGCGGTACGGGCTGGAGCGGTCGGACCTGTTGATCGACCCGCTGGCGCTGCCGTTGTCGACCGGCATGGAGGAGAGTCGCCGGGACGGCGTCGAGACGATCGAGGGGATCCGCCGGATAAAGCGAGAGCTGCCCGGCTGTCAGACCGTGCTCGGTCTGTCCAACATCAGCTTCGGACTTAACCCGGCTGCCCGAGAAGCGTTGAACAGCGTGTTCCTCCACGAATGCATGGAGGCAGGGCTGGACGCTGCCATCCTGCACGCTGCCAGGATCGTGCCGCTCTCGCGGATACCCGAGGACGTGGTGGAGATGTGCACGGACCTGGTCTACGACAGGAGGCGACCCGGTTACGATCCGCTCGCCGCGCTGCTCGGACGGTTCGAGGGCCAGTCCTCCAGCGCCATCGTGCAGGAGGACCGCAGCGACTGGCCGGTGGAGCGCCGCCTGAGCCAGCGCATAGTGGACGGCGACCGCAACGGCTTGGAGGAGGACCTGGCGGAGGCGATGACCTCCGGCTGGAGCGCTCTGGCCCTGGTGAACGAAGTGCTGCTGGAGGGCATGCGGACGGTCGGGGAGCTGTTCGGATCGGGCAGGATGCAGCTGCCCTTCGTGCTGTCGTCCGCCGAGACGATGAAGGCGGCCGTCAGCTGGCTGGAGCCCCACATGGAGAAGGGGGACCAGGGCGGCAAGGGAAAGGTGGTCCTGGCGACGGTCAAGGGCGACGTGCACGACATAGGCAAGAACCTGGTGGACATCATCCTGACCAACAACGGCTACGAGGTGCACAACCTCGGCATCAAAGTGGCACTGTCGGAGATGTTGGCCACGGCGGACCAGGTGGGCGCCGACGCGATCGGGATGAGCGGACTGTTGGTCAAGTCGACTCTGATCATGCGGGAGAACCTGGAGGAGCTGAACGCTCTCGGCCGGCACGACCTGCCTGTGATCCTGGGAGGCGCCGCCCTCACCAGGACCTACGTGGAGAAGGACCTGCGCCAGATCTACAACGGCCGCGTGTTCTACGGCAAGGACGCCTTCGAGGGCCTGCGCACGATGGACCGGCTGAGCGAACTGAAGAAGTCGGGCGAGGACGACCCGGAGTTCGGCCGCAAGCCTGGGGAGCGGAGACTCCCCCCCCGACGCAGCGAGAGGCGTGCGGACCTGCCCGCGGCCGGCCTTCCCCGCCGCTCGCCCTCGGTGGAGGCGGACAACGAGGTGTTCGCCCCGCCCTTCACCGGCACTCGGGTCGCGAGGGGCATCAACCTGGACGACATCGCCGGCTACCTGAACGAGACTGCGCTGTTCCGCAACCAGTGGGGGTTCCGGCCGGAGGCCGGTGAGGACGACGCCGCGTTCAAGGCACGGGTGCGGGCCACTTTTCGGGAACAGCTGGACTCGGCGAAGGCGGCGGGAGTACTGCAGCCGCAGGTGGTGTGGGGGTACTTTCCTGCCAACGGCGACGGTGACGACTTGGTGCTGTTCGCGGACGAAGGCAGGTCGACCGAGCTGGCGCGCTTCTCGTTCCCCCGACAGAGGACGGACCCCTGGCTGTGCATCGCGGACTTCTTTCGCCCGGTGGAGAGCGGGGAAGCGGACTGGGCGGCGTTCCAGGTGGTGTCGATGGGGCACGCCATATCCGAGGCGACGGCGAAGCTGTTCGCGGAGGATCGCTATACCGACTACCTGTTCCTGCACGGACTGGGTATCGAGATGACCGAGGCGCTGGCGGAGACTTGGCACCACCGGATCCGTCAGGAATGGGGCTTTGCAGACCAGGACGGCCCCAGTCTGAGCGGGCTTTTCAGGCAGAAGTACAGGGGAGGCCGCTACTCCTGGGGCTATCCCGCCTGCCCGCGGCTGGAGGACAACGCAAAAGTGGTGGACCTGCTGGAAGCGGGGCGAATCGGGGTGACTGTGTCCGACGGCTACCAGCTGGTTCCGGAGCAGACGACCTCGGCGATTGTGTGCCATCACCCCAAAGCCAAGTACTTCGTGGCCAACTAGGGCGCCGGCCGGCGAGGACGGTGACAGACCGCCTTTGCCGGCAGCACCGCACCTGAGGCGTTCCTGCCGGTTCCTTCCATGAGGTACGTCCCATGAGGTTTCGTCCCATGAGGTTTCGTCCCATGACGTATGAACGGCGGGAGGGAGGAGAAGCCCGCAGCCGCATCCGTACCCCTATTGCGAGCATCCCGACAAGAGGTCTCTCCGCATTGAACCAGGCTCGGCGTGCCTGACGCTTAGGGCAGCAGAAGCGGCGATCGTCGGGCACTGACCCGGTTCGCGGCAATGTGCCTGCGGTCGGCATGGCCCCTTTGCGACAACTCTTCATCATCCCGATACCAAAGGCCCTATTCACAGGACAAATTCCGGCGTATGATCTCCGGCCAACGCGCAGTTGGCGCGGAGGTGTCCGGAAAATGGCTAGAGCCGGCCGGCTAACAGACGAGTCCAAGGAGGCACCTATGGCCACTTCCCCTACAGCGCCCGGCCTGAGACGGGAGATGAGCTTCTTAGATCTGACGATGGCTTGCCTGGGCGCAATGATCGGCTCCGGCTGGCTGTTGGGAGCGCTTGCAGCCGCAGGGATGGCGGGCCCCGCGTCGGTGCTGGCATGGCTGATCGGCGGCATCGCGGTGCTCCTAATCGGCTTGGTGTACGCCGAATTGTCGGGAATGCTGCCGGAGGCCGGCGGGATAGCGAGGTATCCGCACTTCACCCACGGCAGCCTGACCGGTTGGATGATGGGCTGGGGTGCGTTCCTGGCGTATGCGTCCGTGCCGGCGATCGAGGCGGAGGCTGTCACGCAGTATGCATCCCGTTACATACCGGCTCTCTACCCAGCTGCCGGGTCGAAGGCGGTCGCCACTCCGACCGGGCTCGTGGTGGACTTCGTGCTGGTCGTCCTTTTCTTCCTGATCAATTCACTGGGAGTCAAGATCTTCGCGAAGACGAACACGGCGGTCACGCTGGTGAAGACGATCATGCCTTCGCTGACGATCCTGGTCTTCCTGTTTGCAGCCCACCACTGGGGTAATTTCACCGCGCATTCTGGAGGCGGCTTCGCTCCGTTCGGAGTTGCAGGAGTCCTCAAGGCAGTCGGGTTGTCGGGGATCATCTTCTCGTTCCTGGGCTTCCGCCAAGCGGTCGACCTGGCGGCGGAAGCGAAGAACCCGCAGAAGGATCTGCCGCGGGCGATCATGATCTCGGTAGGGATCGCGCTTGTGGTGTACACGCTGCTTCAGGTGGCATTCATCATCGGAGTGCCGGGAACGGCGCTGGCGAAGGGTTGGGCGACGATCAACTACACCGCTCCCTACGCCCAGTTGGCGGGGGCGTTGGGCCTCGGGTGGCTGGCGGTGCTGCTGTACGCCGACGCGGTGATCTCGCCTGCCGGCACGGGCAACGTGTACGCGGCGTCGACGGCACGGGTGGCGTACGCTCTCGGTCGGAACCGCTACGTGCCCAAGGTGCTGACCAGGGTGAGCGGCACCGGTATCCCGATCGTGGCCCAGATCGTGGGCGTCATCTTCACGGCCGCGTTCCTGCTGCCGTTCCCGAGCTGGACCTCCTTGGTGGGCGTGATCTCGGCGGCGACCGTGTTCACCTACATCATCGGCCCCATCTCCGCTGTCGTGCTGCGCAAGACGGAGCCCACCGCGAGGCGGCCGTTCCGGCTGGCCGGGATGGGGGTGATCGCTCCCGCCGCATTCGTGATCGGCAGCCTCATCATCTACTGGACCGGCTGGAAGGTGGACTGGAAGCTGGCGGTCGCCATCTTGGGAGGCTCGCTGATCTGGGCGATCGCTGTGAAGGGATCGGGCGGGGCACTGGCGGAGCTGAACGGGTCCGACGTGGCGTCAGCGGCGTGGCTGATCGTGTACGTGCTGTTCATGCTGGCCGCCACCTACTTCGGTTCGGCCCGGTTCGGCTCGCCGTTCAACCATGCGCACGGGCTGGTGCACTACCCGTTCGACCTGATCGGCGTGGTGATCGGCTCGCTGCTGTTCTACTTCTGGGGCGTGGCCAGCGGCCGGCGGGGAGCCGAAGGTACGGCGGCGCTCGAACGGGTGGAGGCGGAGCTGTCGTCGGCCCCAGGGGCACGCCAGGCGACAATGGCGATGGGAGATGCAGCCCAACCGGCACAGCGCCCGCACGGCATGGGACCGGCCAGCGCCTGAGAATCGCGGTCGGGTCGCTCTGAACGAGCACGCGGCAGGAGCGTCGGAGGAACCGGGGCAGGAGGACCGGCGGGCAGGGGTGTCGCACCCGTTGCCCGCCGGTTTCCGGTCGAGGCGACAGCTGGTGGCCGAGGTGTGGATCACGTTCTGGCTGTCGCTCGGCACTTCTGGCCTCTACGCAGCTTTGAGCCTGGTCAAGTCGCTGACCGCCAGCCACGCTCCGCTGTCGCACCAGCTGGCGGTTCTGGAGTCGCCCGTCGCTCCGGAGCGGTCACTGCTGGACCTGTCCTACCAACTTGCCGGCGTGCTGACGGCACTGGCGCCCGTCGGCCTGGTCGCCTACCTTCTCGGCCGGTCGGGAGAGTCGCTCCGGACGCTGGGCCTGGATCGTCGCCGCCCCGTATCGGACTGGGGCTGGGGAGCGGCGCTGGCGGCCGGCGTAGGCGGCATCGGGCTGGTCCTCTACCTGGCCGCGTTCCACGCCGGGGTGGCGCTGAACGTTGTGCCGACGACGCTCCCGTCGGCCTGGTGGCGCCTGCCGGTGCTGGTGCTGCAAGCGTTCCAGAACGGTCTGCTGGAGGAGGTGGTCGTCTGCGGGTACCTGCTGCACAGACTTCGGCAGCTGGGGTGGCGAGACGACAGGGCACTGGTGGTGAGCTCGCTGGTCAGGGGCAGCTACCACCTCTACCAGGGCTTGGGCGGGTTCGTCGGGAACGCCGCGATGGGGCTGCTGTTCGGGCGGATCTTCCAGCGCCGTGGACGGGTAGCTCCCTTGGTGATCGCCCACACCCTGATCGACGCGTTCGCGTTCGTGGGCTACGTCTATCTGGCCGGAAAGGTGGCTTGGCTGCCCAAGCCGTGAGGCCGGCGCGTCACCGCGAGGGAGGTGCCGCCAGAACGGGCCGCCAGATGGCTGGCCAACCGGGCACCGAGGCTCCCCTTCGGCCGATCCCCGGTTCAGGACCTCCCGGCCGATCCGCCGGATCAGGCGTCGACGACGGTCAGTTCCCTGCAGGACACGTTGAGGCGCCTGGGGCCGGCTTCGGTCGCCACGACGATGTCCTCTATCCGTACGCCGTAGCGGCCGGGCAGGTAGGCACCCGGCTCGACGGAGAACGCGTGACCCGGCTCGAGCTGCTCCACGCTGGTGGAGACGATGTAGGGAGCCTCGTGCTCCTCCAAGCCGATGCCGTGGCCGGTCCTGTGGATGAACTGCTCCCCGAGCCCGGCACCGGTGAGGACGTCCCGCGCGGCCGAGTCGACATCGGCACACCGGGCACCGACCGTGGCTGCCGCCACACCGTCGGCCTGCGCCCGCCGGACCGCGTCGTAGACCTCGGAGAAGCCGTCCGGAATGGCACCCGCGACGACGGTCCTTGTCGTGTCGGAGCAGTACCCGGGCGAACCGTCCAGCGTCAGGGATCCTCCGAAGTCGCAGACGACCGGATCTCCAGCCTCGATCAGTCGGCTACCCGGCTCGTGGTGAGGACTGGCGGAGTTGGGTCCGGAGGCGACGATGGCGAAGTTGACCCGGGAGTGCCCCTCGGCGACCAGGCGCCTCCCGATGTCGGCCGACACGTCCGCTTCCGAACGGCCTATGAGAGGAACCTCCCCGCCCATCAGCTGATCGGCCACCCGGTCGGCGGCCGAAGCGGCAGCGGCGAGAACAGCGATCTCCGCTTCGTCCTTGACCGCCCTGAGAGGCCCGGTCAACTTCGACGACGGACAGAACCGGCCATCCGGCAGAGCATCCTGGAGCGCCATAAGGAACACAGCCCAGGTCCGATCGGACACCGCCAGCCTGGTCGCCGACCCCACCAACGATGCCACGATCGACACTGGGTCCTCCGACTCGGCCCAGGGCCGCAAGCGGAAAAGGGAGTCCTCGACTTCCACCCGGGGCGCCTCCAGGGCCGGCACCACCAGCGTCGGGTCGGACTCGGCGGGCAGCACGAGCATGGTGAGCCTCTCGAGCGGCATCGCCTCGTAGCCGGTCAGCCACGGCAGATCCGCGCCCAGAGAGCACAGCACGACCTGCACGCCCGATCTGGCCATCTCCCGACGCACCAGCTCGAACCGTCTGCTCCTCGGTGACGACTGCCGGCTCGACGCCGGGGCCGTCGATACCGGGTTCCTCGACGCCGGGGCCGTCGATACCGGGTTCCTCGACGCCGGGGCCGTCGACTCGGGGCTCATCGAGTGCCGGCAGCGATCGACAGACCGGCGGGCGCTGCTTGGGGGGCGGCTTGCGCCGGCGGAGCATGGACGGTCGCTTGCCCCGCTGCTGCCGCCGCCTGCGTTGCTGCCGCTGCCGCTGCTCCGCGGGCGTGATAGCTGGACCTGGTCAGAGGCGACGCTTCCACGTGTGAGAAACCCATGGCACGGGCTTCTGCGGCCAGCTCCGAGAAGTCCTCGGGGCGCCACCACCGGGCGACGGGGACATGGCGCTCGGTCGGCCGCAGGTACTGGCCGATCGTGACGATGTCCACCCCTACCGCTGCCAGGTCGGCCAGGGCGCCCAGCACCTCGGTCCGCTCCTCCCCCATGCCCAGGACCAGCCCGGACTTGGTGACCAGGCCCGCCTGGTCGGCCCGGCCCAGCACGGAGAGGCTCCTGGCGTATCCGGCCGACGGGCGGACGGCTCGCTGCAGCCTGGCGACTGTCTCCAGGTTGTGGTTGAACACGTCCGGCCGCGCCTCGAAGACGGTATCCAGTGCCGACTCGTTTCCTTTGAAGTCGGGCACCAGCACCTCGACCGCCGTACCAGGGGAGGCGGCCCGTATCGCGGCGATGGTCGCCGAGAAGGCGGACGCCCCTCCGTCGGGCAGGTCGTCACGCGCCACGGCCGTCACGACGGCATGACCGAGGCCCATGCCGGCAACCGCTTCGGCTATCCGATCCGCCTCGCCGGGATCGATCGGCGACGGCCGGGCGGTGCCGACGAGGCAGAAGCCGCAGGCCCTGGTGCAGTCGGCGCCGTTGATCATGAACGTGGCCGTGCCCTCGGACCAGCACTCGAAGATGTTCGGGCAGCCTGCCTCCTCGCACACGGTCACCAGGTCGAGCGACCGCATGGTCCGCCGCAGCGCCCGGTACTCCTGGCCCATGCGAGCCTTGGCCCGCAGCCACTCGGGCTTGCGGCCGGAGATCGGCACGGATGCCCCCAGGTCGACCCCTGCTCTCTCCATGCGCACGTCCAGGCCACGGGCTCGTCGGACCTCGGGGAGCCGCACGACCGATCCGACCGGACCGGCAGCGGTCACGGAGCTGACCAGGTCCGCCGGGGCCCCCACGGCCCCCACGGTTGCCCGGACGGCCCCTGTGCCGGCGCGTGGCCTGCTGTGTCTGCCGGTCACGTCCTGGCGCTCCCAACCGGACGTGCCCCAGACCGGCGCCGCGGCGGCAGACACGGCGTCGACCACGTCGGCCATGCTCGGGCTCAGCCCTTCCCTCTCCAGGGAAGTGACGCCATAGTCCCGTATGCCGCAGGGGACGATGTGGGAGAAGTAGGACAGGTCGGTGGACACGTTGAGCGCGAAGCCGTGCATCGTACGGCCCCGAGTCAGACGCACGCCGATGGCGGCGATCTTGCGCGGCGGCCCGTCGTGGCCGCCCAGACCCGCCCATACTCCCGGGTAGCCCTCCAACCTGCCGGCACCGGGGAGGCCGAGAGCCGCCAGGGTCTCGATCAGCACGTCCTCGATGGCGTGGACGTAAGCCGGCACAGCTCCGGTGCCCATCCGGACCGACAGGATCGGGTAGCCGACAAGCTGACCGGGGCCGTGATAGGTGACGTCTCCACCACGGTCGGCTCTGGCGACTGCTGCCCCCACGGATGCCGGGTCGACGAGAACGTTGGCCAGGTCGGTCCGGACCCCGAGGGTGTACACGTGGTCGTGCTCCACCAGCAGCAGGTGGTCGTCCCGGCCGTGGCGGTGGAGGGCCCGCTGGAGAGCGTGTGCCTCGCCGTAGGGGACGCGACCGAGCCAGCGGACCCTCAGCACGGCGGCGTCCCTTTCCGAGCGGGGCTCGTCAAAGCGCCTGGGACCAGTCCCACGTCTCGATCACCTGCCGCGTGCGCGCCAGGAACCGCGACGCGTAGGCACCGTCGATCGCACGGTGGTCGAAGCTCAGGGCGAGACTGCCCACCGAGTGGATCGCGATGGCCTCCCCACCGCCCGCCGCCGGGACGACGACCGGCCGGCGCTTGATGCCGTCGGTAGACAGGATGGCCACTTGCGGCTGGTTGATGATCGGGAAGGTCATAGAAGTGCCGAAGGGACCCGGGTTGGTGATGGTGAAGGTGCCCCCCGCTATCTCGTCCGCACTCAACCTGCGCCTTCGGGCACGGCTGGCCAGGTCGGCCACCTCCCTGGCCAGCGCTCGCAGACGCTTCGAGTCGGCTTCCCTCACCACCGGAACGATCAGTCCCTCGCCGTCCAGATCGACCGCTATGCCCAGGTTCAGGTCCCTGTGGATCACCAGAGCGTCGTCGGCCACGCTGGCGTTCAAGTGCGGGAATGCCCTTATCCCGTCGGCCACGGCCATTATCACGAAGGGCAGGTACGTCAAGCTGATGCCCTCCTCGGCCCGGAAGGAGTCCTTCACCCTGCGCCGGACGGTCTCCACGTTCTCGAAGTCGACCTCCATCGCGACGAGCGTGTGGGCCGAGGTCGCCTTGGAGCGGACCATGTGCTCTGCCGTGCGCCGCCGGATGTTGTTGAACGGCACGATCTCGTCCCGTTCGCCGTTGAGGACGGACTGTGGCGGTATGGCCGGGGCCACGCCCGGAGACGCCCGGAAAGCGGCCGGTATCGGGCCTGCCGGGGTTTCCGTGGCCGGTGCTGGGCCGGCCGGGGTGGCGACGGTGGCCGCACCCCTGCCGGGCACTTCCGCCGTCGACGGGCGAGGACGGGCTTCCAGGTAGCTCAGCACGTCGGTCCGAGTTATACGACCGTCCACGCCGCTGCCGGGCACTTCTGCGGCATCGACGCCGTACTCGGTCATGAGCCTGCGGACGACCGGTGAGAGCACCCTCGCCTTGCCGTCGGAACCCGCCACCGACCCGTTGCCGGGGCTCCGCTTGTAACCCTGGACCGCTCCCCCGGGCGCCGCACCGGCCATGGAGGGAACCGGGTCGGGGACCGGAGCCGGGGTGGGCGGCGCGGGCGACGGAGGCGGAAGCGGGTTCGGCTGGGGAGGCAGCGGCGGGGAGGGATCGGGCTGGGGAGGCAGCGGCGGGGCCGGGTCCGGCTGGGCTCCGCTCGGCGCGCTCCGGACTGCGGCCTCCGGCTGTGATCCGGCGGACCCGGCTCCTGCGCCGGGGGGTTCCGGAGTGACCACCGCCAGGCGGACACCGACGTCCACCGTCTCGCCTTCGGGCACCAGGATCTCGGCCAGGTAACCGCCGGAGGGAGAGGGCACCTCCGAGTCGACCTTGTCCGTCGACACCTCGAAAAGCACCTCGTCCTGAGAGACGGGGTCACCGATCTTCTTCAGCCACCGGGTGACGGTCCCCTCGGTGACCGTCTCCCCCAGCTGCGGCATCGTGATGTCAGCCAACGTGTAGTCCCCTTCCGGTGAGGGCCAGCACAGTCTCCCCGAACGCCTCGGACAGGGTCGGATGAGGTTGCAGGTAGGCCGCCACCTCGTCCGGTGTGGCCTCCCAGTTCACGGCAAGGTAGGCCTGGCCCAACTGCTCCGTCACCCAGGGGCCGGCCATGTGCACTCCCAGGATCCGCCCGGCACGACCGTCGGGCAGCCGCTCGGCGATCACCTTCACCACCCCGTCCGTCTCCCCCAGGATACGCGCTCTGCTGTTGCCGCCGAACGGGTCCTTCTTGACGACCACTTCGAAGCCGGCGCGCTTGGCCTGCTCCTCGGAGTAGCCGGCGAAGGCCACCTCCGGCCGCGAGTAGATGCACCACGGAACGGCGTGGTAGTCGACCGGCACGGGACCCTCCCCCAGCATGTCCTTGACCGCCACGACCGCTTCGGCGAAGCCGACGTGCGCGAGCTGCGGGGTGGCGACCACATCGCCCACGGCCCATACCCCTTCCGCCGAGGTGCGCATCCGGGAGTCCACCTCGACGAAGCCCCGGGCATCGAGGGCCACCCCGGCGCCGCTCTCCGCAATCCCGTCGGACAGAGGCCGGCGCCCGACGGCGACCACCACCGCTTCCGCCTCCACGGAACCTCCGTCCGCCAGGTCGACCACGGTGCCCGTTCCACCGGCATGGTGGCCAGTCACCGAAGTGGACGTGCGCACGTCGATGCGACGCTTGCGAAACGACCGGAGGACCACTTCGACCACGTCCTCGTCGCAGCCGGGAAGGAGGGTGGGCATCGCCTCGATCAGCGTCACCGCCGAGCCCAGGTCGGACAGTAGGGACGCGAACTCGCAACCGATGGCGCCCCCCCCGATGACGACGGCGGTTGACGGCAGCTCCTTCAGATCGAGCACCTCGTCGGAGCTGAGGATGGTGCGCCCGCCGAAGGAGAACCCCTCCAGCGAACGCGGAAGGGAGCCGGTCGCCAGCAGCACGTGGCGGCCGGTGACGGTCCTGCCGTCGTCCAGAGCGATGCTGCGATCCGCTTGGAGACGACCCTCCGCCTGGAACACCTCTATCCGGCGGCTCTTCATGAGGCCGCTGAGGCCCTTCCACAGCTGGTCCACCACCTTCTGCTTACGGACCTGACTGGTGGGCAGCTCCAGCACCGGTGCCGACGCCTGCACCCCGAACTGGGCCGCTTCGGCCACCGTCCGGAACACGGCGGCGGTCTCGAGCAGCTCCTTGGCAGGTACGCAGCCCCGGTGCAGGCAAGTACCGCCCACCTTGTCCCGCTCCACCAGCGCCACCGACATGCCGGCCGACGCGGCGTACAGCGCCGCCGCATACCCGCCGGGTCCGCCGCCCAACACGACGAGATCGTAAGGACCGCCCGTCGCCGCCTCCGTCTTGTCCACCGCCTCGGATCACCGCCTCCAACTGCCGAACCGCCTCGATCCGTCGATCAGACGGCTTGCGGCTATCCATTCCCCGACCTGTCGGTCCCGGACCTCGCCTGTCCGGACCGCTCCGGTGGCTGAGCCGATCCTAAAGCCTGGCGCGGGCGCCCATCACCGAAATGGGGTGTGGGGCGGGGAGGCAGTGCCCCGCTCGGGCCGCAGGCCCGACGTTGTCTCACCCGACCGGCATGCTGGCGTGGATGCCATCCG
>JAJYPS010000032.1 GCA_021795215.1 Actinomycetes bacterium | reverse complement strand
TCAGGGCCACGATGAAACCGACCGCTGCTACCAGGTAGGCCAGGTCGAGTGCTTGGTGCGAGATCACGGGCGGGGCTCCTCGCCGCCGGTCCTCCGGGCGCCGCGGCCCTTGAACATCTCCAGCATCCGGTCGGTCACGACGAACCCGCCCACCACGTTGACCGTCGCCAGCAGCACCGCAAGGAACCCGAGCAGCAGCTCCAGCGGTCCGTGCGCTCCCGAGAGCACGATCATGGCGCCGACCAGGATCACCCCGTGGATGGCGTTACTGCCCGACATCAGGGGGGTGTGGAGGATGCTCGGCACTTTCGAGATCACCTCGAACCCGACGAACACGGCCAGCACGAAAATTGTAAGCAGCCCGACTATGCCGCCCATGGCTACAGCCCCTTCCCGTCGTCGATCAGGAAGCGGCCTGGTCCAGACGCTCACGAGTGGGAGCGTGACGCACCTGACCGCCCATAGCTACGCATGTCCCGGCCACGATCTCGTCGTCCAGGTCCGGCGCGAGGGCGCCGTCGTCGACCAGTGCCGAGACGAACGTCGCGATGTTACGGGAGTAGAGCTGGCTGGCATGCATCGGCATCGCTCCGGGCGGGTTCGGCACTCCGATGACCACGACTCCCCCGTCCCTCACCTCTTTGCCCACCCGCGTCAGCTCGGTGTTGCCGCCGCCGTCCGCCGCCAGGTCCACCACCACCGAGCCCCGCTTCATGGATCTGACCATCTCCGACGTCACCACGACGGGCGAGCGACGCCCGGGGATCGCCGCGGTCGCGATCACCACGTCCGACTCGGCCACCACGGGGGCCACCACGTCCCTCTGGCGCCTCTGCACGTCTGCCGGCTGCTCCGCCGCGTACCCACCCTGGCCCTGCACCACCTCCGTCGGCGGCAGCTCCACGAACCGGGCACCCAGGCTCTCCACCTCTCCCTTGGCCGCCGGCCGCACGTCGTGCGCCGTCACCACCGCCCCCAGCCGCCTCGCGGTGGCGATCGCCTGCAGACCGGCTACTCCGGCCCCCAGGACGAACACCTTGGCCGGGGGGATCGTCCCCGCCGCCGTCATCAGCATGGGGAAGAACCTCGGCAGCCTCGTCGCCGCCAGCAGCGTTCCCCAGTACCCCGTCACGGTCGCCTGGGACGACAGGGCGTCCATCGACTGCGCTCTCGTGATACGCGGCAGCAGCTCCAGGCTGAACAGCGTGACGCCTGCTTCTGCAGCCTCCTTCACAACGGCAAGCTCCGAGGCGGGAGAGAACAGGCTCACCGCCAGCGCTCCGGGAGCGAGCGAGCCCATCCGCCCCGGCAGAGGAGCACGCACGCCGACCATCACCGACGCCCCCGCCCACGGCTCGGCCGCCACGACGGCACCCTGGTCCGCGTAGAGGTCGTCGGGGAAACCGGCCGCCTCGCCGCAGCCGGGCTCGACGGCCACCTCGAACCCTGCTTTCACCAGAGGCGGCACCGATGCCGGTACCAGCGCCACACGGCGCTCGTTCTGAGGTTCCTTGGGTACGGCCAGGCGCATTGGCGGGAGTGTACCGGGCCGGCTCAGGGCCGGAGCGGTGTCGTCATCACCACGAAGCCGTCCGGCGGCAGCACCAGCCCGTCGTCCTCCGGTGCGAGACCGGCCGGGGAGGAGGCCAGGACCGCCAACGGGCAGTCGGGGGACGGCGCGTCGGGGGACAGGGAGTCGGTGCACGGGGGATCGGTGCCCAGCGGCACCTTGACCGGCTCCGTCCCGAAGTTGGCCGCCACGATGCCGCCGCCCCGGCGAACCACCAGGGCCTTACCCTGCACGGTGCACGAGCCGGGCTCCGGGCGGCTGGCGGTGATCCACCCCTGCGTCCGGCGCAGCCCGACCAGCAGACGGCACCACTCCAGCACTTCCCGGTGCGACGGGTCGTCCAGCTCCTCCCAGCGCAGGCGGGACGACTCGAACGTGGCCGGGTCCTGGGGGTCCGGTATCTCCGAGGGGTCCCATCCGAACGCCGCGAACTCGCGCCTGCGGCCCTGGGACACCGCTTCACCGAGCGCTGCGTCCGTGTGGTCGGTGAAGTAGGTGAAAGGCGTCGAGGCGGCCCACTCCTCTCCCTGGAACAGCATCGGCACGAACGGCGACGTGAGCACCGTGCCCAGCGCCAGCTTGACCCGAGCGAGTGGTACCAGATCCGACATGCGCTCCCCCTTGGCGCGGTTGCCGATCTGGTCGTGGTTCTGGCCGTAGGCCAAGAAGCGCTCCGGCCCCACGTCGACCGGAGGGCGGCCGTGCCGGCGGCCGCGGAACCGCGAGTGGACGCCGTCGAACACGAACGTGCCCGTCATCGCCTTCACCAGGTGGGACAGCCGCCCGAAATCGGTGTAGTAGCCGTCCTGCTCGCCGGTCACCAGCGCCCACAGGGCGTGGTGGAAGTCGTCGCTCCACTGGGCATCCAGGCCGTAGCCGCCGGCTGCCACCGGCCGGACCAGCCTGGGATCGTTCAGGTCGGACTCCGCCACCAGCCACAGCTTGCGGCCCACCCTGCGCCCCAGCGCCGCCACCTCATGGGCCAGCTGCTCGAGGAAGTGCACCGCCGAAGTGTCCACGATGGCGTGGACCGCATCGAGGCGCAGGCCGTCCAGGTGGTACTGCTCCAGCCAGTTCAGCGCACTGCCGATCAGGAACGAGCGGACCTGGTCGCTGTCCGGGCCGTCCAGGTTGAGCGCCTTCCCCCAAGGTGTCGAATAGCGGTCGGTGAAGTACGGGCCGAAGCTCTCGAGGTAGTTGCCGTCCGGTCCCAGATGGTTGTAGACCACGTCCAGGAACACGCCCAATCCCTTGCTGTGCGCCACGTCCACCAGGTGCTTCAACCTGTCCGGGTGGCCGTAGGCGTTGTGGGGCGCGTACAGGTCCACCCCGTCGTAGCCCCAGCCCCATCGACCCGGGAACTGGGCCAGGGGCATCAGCTCGACCACCCCGACGCCCAGGTCGACCAGGTGATCCAGCTTGGCCGCCATGGAGTCGAACGTGCCGGCGGCCCCGAACGTGCCGACGTGGGCCTCGTACACCGTCGACGCCGGCAGGTCGACGCCCCTCCATCTCCCGTCGTTCCAGACGTACTTGCCGTGGTCCAGCACCCGGGAAGCCCCATGCGGACCGTCCGGCTGCCACTCCGACCGCGGGTCCGGCAGCAGCGGCCCCCCTTCCAGCGAGAACTGGTAGTCGGTGCCCGGCTGCAGTGCCTCTTCGATGTGCCACCACCCGGCGAAGTCGGGACCGTCGTGACATCCGCCATCGTGGGACCGCCCGTGCGCCGCCGGGATGCGCCGGCCGCTCCCGAGCACCACCTCCACCGACGCCGCCCGTGGCGCCCATACCGATATCTCGCTCACCGAGCGCTCCGTTCCATCAGGGGCTCCGTTCCATCAGGGGCTCCGTTCCATCAGAGGCTCCGTTCCATCAGGGGCTCCGTTCTCCAACAGGGGCTCCGTTCTCCAGCACCGCCACGGGGAACCGGCCCAGTAGGACCGCTGCGTCGGCGGCCCCGCCGTCGAAGCGCGCTCCGGTGACGACGTCCGTGAACGTCCGGTCGGGCAGGGACACCGACACCCCTCCGAGAGCGGCGCCGACGGCATCGGCCATGTCGTTCCGGCCCGCTGCTGCAGGGTCCCGAGACGGACCGTCGTCCGTGGCTCCGACACCGGCCAGCGACCCGACCAGGCGAGGAACGACCACCACCACCTCCTCGTTGCGAGTGAATGCGACCACGTGCTCGGAGGCTGGGCCGTCCACCGCAAGAGGCCGGTAAGTGCCGGAAAGGAAGCAGTCCGGCCGCCGCCTGCGCAAATCGGCCAGCCTGTTGGTCAGCCCCATCTTGGCCAGCCCGCTGCGGCCCCCGTCGCCGTCGTCCCACCATCGGGACGGGTCGAGCTGCTCCACCCGTGCCAGCATGCGGTCAAGGCGGCCGAAGTCGACAGGTCGCCGATTGTCCGGATCGACCAGGGAGTAGTCCCATACCTCGCACCCCTGGTAGATGTCCGGCACGCCAGGAGCGGTCATCTTGAGAGCGACCATGGTGAGAGAGTTGACCCAGCCCTGCCGCTCCAGCGATCCGTCCACGAAGCCGCACATGTCGGCCATGAACCCTTCGTCCCACATGGAGCCGCGGACGAACCCTTCCAGTGCCGCTTCGTAGGCCGGGTCCGGGTCGGTCCAGGAAGTGCGCAACTTGGCCTCCCTCACGGCCTTGTGGAGGTAGGCCAGCACCCGCTCGACCAGTTCCGAGCGAGCCTGGTCGTCGGGCACCCGCCCCGGCAGCATCCCCGCAAGTGTCTGGTAGAAGAGGTACTCGACCGGCGGATGGGGCTCCGCCCCTCTCCAGTGGCGCCCGTTCGCACTCCGCCACCTGCTCACGGCAGCCTGCCACCGGTCGGGAACCTCGGAGAGCAGCACCAGCCGGGCCCTCATGTCCTCCGACCTCTTCGTGTCGTGGGTGGACGAGTTGAGCATCCCGGTCGGGTGGCGGTCCTGGGCCGTACCACAGGCCGTGTGGAACGCCGTGGCACTGGCGGCGAAACGGGCCGGGTCGGCACCGACTTCGTTCAGGGCCACCAACCGCAGGTAGCGGTAGAAGGACGTGTCCTCGACGGCTTTCGCCGTCACCGCCCCCGAAAGCTGCTGGAACCGTCTTCTGAACTCCGAACCGGCCTGCCCGTCGAACGGCGGGTCGGCGCACAGCACCAAGGTGAGGAGGTTCCAGGCGTCGGGGTCGACGGCCGGTTCCCGCCGACGCGCCTCGGAGACGGCGTCGAGCACGCGCGCCCGGTCCACGGGCGACGCGGGGCCTCCGGGCGGCACGTAGGTGCGGTAGACGCTCATGGCGCACAGCACCTCTTCTGCAGCCCGGCGCAGCTCGGCCCTCGTGTAGTCACGCCACTCCATCTGGGACCGGGCCACTGCGACGAGAAGCTGCGTAATCCGGTTCAAGTCGGGCCCGAGAGACTCCGACAGCACCTCGTGCTTGGCGGCATGGGCGACTTCGGCGAAGGGGCGGGTGTCGTCCGACCACTCCGCCCAGGTGCGATCCAGCCCCTCCTCACCTCGCGGATCCACCAGCAGCCGCGTCACCAGCGCGGCGAACTCGTACCCGGTGGTGCCCGCCACCGGCCAGCGCTCCGGCAGCCTCTCGCCGTCGGCGAGTATCTTCTCGACCACCACCCAGGCGCGCTCGGCCGTCTCGTGCAGCCTGCACAGGTACGTCGTCGGGTCCGCCAGCCCGTCCACGTGGTCTATCCGGACGCCGTCTACCTTGCCGACGGCCAGCCACTCGAGCACCAGACCGTGGCTGTCGGCGAACACCAACTGGTCCTCCACCCTGACGCCGATGAGCGTGTCCACGTCGAAGAACCGCCTGTAGTCGAGCTCTGCTTCCGCGCTGCGCCAATGCGCCAGCCGGTAGTTCTGCCGGTCCAGAAGCTGGTCCAACATCGCGGGATCGCTGCCGATCCTCACCAGCGCCGCATCGACCGCGGCGGCGACGGACTGCGACGCGGCCAGGAGATGCTCCAGCTCTGCGCTCAGCCGCTCCTTGTCCCGGTGCCTGGACCGCACGCTCTCGGTGTCCTGCACCCACGACGGCGGCAGCCGCGCCAGGCCCTCGGCGATGGACGCCAGCCGGGTCGTCGGATCATCCGCGTCTCCGTCCTGACCGGACGAGGAGGGGAGGCCGACCCCTGCAGGCGCTCCCGGCCTCGAGACGGCCTGCGTCGTCCCATCTTGCCGTCCAGCATTGACGTCGGTCAGCACCAATGCCGCCTCTGTCAGCACGATCGCCACACTGGGGGGCGACAGCGGGGCGCACCAGTCGCCGTGGCAGACACGGAACGAACCGTCCTGGCGTCCCAGGCGAAGCCCTCCGGCGGCGAGCACCCTCCCGTAGTGGTCCGGCAGCACCGGCAGCAGGACCCTGTTGCGGACACCGCCGCCCGGGTCCCAGTCGACGTCGAAGTAGCCGGCGAACACGCTCGACGGCCCGTTCTCGAGCACGTCCCACCACCAGGCGTTCTCCTGCACCCCAATCGCCATGTGGTTCGGTACCAGGTCGATCACCTGTCCCAGCCCCGACTGCCCCAGTGCTTCGCACAGCGACTCGAACCCGTCCGGGCCACCGAGCTCCTCGCGCACTCTGGTCGGGTCGACCACGTCGTACCCGTGGGTGCTGCCGGACACGGCTTGAAGCACCGGAGAGGAGTAGAGATGGCTGATGCCCAGCCGCGCCAGGTAGGGAGCCAGCACAGCGGCCTCGGCGAACCCTGCGCCGGGACGGAGCTGCAGTCGGTAGGTGGCGAGAGGAGAAGCCTGAGCCGGAGACCCCGGAGGGACGGACGTCTGCGGTGTCACCTCGTCACACGCGCCGCAGCAGCTGCAACGACCTGGGGGCGAGTGCCAGGCCCGACCGGGATCTGCACGCTGCCCGGTCGCTGAAGGCCGGTTCGGCGGCTGTGTCCATCATCGGCAGCCACTTCTTCGCCCACGGCGATCCGGGAAGCAGGAACTTGACCGGTTCGTAGTGCGCGTTCAGCAGCACCAGGAAAGTGTCGTCCACGATACGCTCCCCGCGTCCGCCGGGACTGGGAATGGCCTCCCCGTTCAGCAGCATGCCGATGCTCTTGGCGTACCCCTTGGTCCAGTCCTCGTCGGTCATCTGCGAGCCGTCCGGCCGGAACCAGCCGATGTCGGACACCGCCGAGCCGTGCAGCTTTTGGCCCTGGAAGAACCGGCGGCGCCTGAGAACGGCATGCTCCCTGCGGAACGCCACCAGTCGACAGGTGAACTCCAGCATCTCCTTGTCCACCGCGTCCCAGTCGAACCAGGAGATGTCGTTGTCCTGGCAGTACCCGTTGTTGTTGCCGCGCTGGGAACGACCGATCTCGTCACCTCCCAGCAGCATCGGTATCCCCTGGGAGAGCATCAGCGTGGCCAGGAAGTTCCGTTGCTGCTTCCGGCGGAGGTCCACCACTTCGGAGTCGTCGGTAGGCCCCTCCACACCGCAGTTCCAGGACCTGTTGTCATCCGTACCGTCAGCGTTCCCCTCGCCGTTCGCATCGTTGTGCTTGGAGTTGTACGAGACCAGGTCCGCCAACGTGAAGCCGTCGTGGCAAGTGACGAAGTTGACGCTCGCCGAAGGTCTCCTGCCCGTCGACTCGTAGAGGTCGGAACTGCCCGTGAGGCGGAACGCCAGCTCTCCCAAGGTGCGGTCCGTGCCCCTCCAGTAGTCCCGCACGCAGTCGCGGTACTTGCCGTTCCATTCCGACCACAGCGGCGGGAAGTTCCCTACCTGGTACCCGCCTTCACCCACGTCCCACGGCTCTGCTATCAGCTTCACCTGGGAAATGACCGGGTCCTGTTGGATCAGGTCGAAGAAGGCAGACAGTCGGTCGACGTCGTGCAGCTCTCTCGCCAGAGTGGCGGCCAGGTCGAAGCGGAACCCGTCCACGTGGCACTCCAGCACCCAGTAACGCAGCGAGTCCATTATCAGTTGCAGCACATGCGGGCTGCGCATGTTCAGGCTGTTCCCCGTGCCCGTGTAGTCCCGGTAGTAGCGCGCGTCCTCCTCCAGCCGGTAGTAGGACGCGTTGTCGAGACCCTTGAAGCTGAGCGTCGGGCCGAGATGGTTGCCCTCCGCCGTGTGGTTGTAGACCACGTCCAAGATGACCTCGATATCCGCCTCGTGCAGCGCCTTCACCATCGCCTTGAACTCCTGGAGCTGGGTGGCGGTCTCGGCCGATACGGCGTAGTCGGCGTGAGGCGCGAGGTAACCGATCGAGTTGTAGCCCCAGTAGTTGCGCAACCCCATCTTCACCAGGCGGTCGTCGTGCAGGAAGTGGTGGACGGGCAGCAGCTCCACAGCAGTGATGCCCAGTCGCTGCAGCCACTCGATCGCGGCGGGGCTCGCCAGGCCTGCGTAAGTGCCTCTCAGCTCGGGAGGCACGTCCGGATGATCGTGCGTGAAGCCCTTCACGTGCACCTCGTACACGATCGTGTCGGCCAGCGGCGTGCGAGGGGGCCGGTCGGTGCCCCAGTCGAAGTAGGGGTTCACCACGACCGAACGGGGGACGAACGGCGCGCTGTCGGTGGTCTCCATCCTGTCCGGCTCGCCGAAGGGATAGCCGTACACCGCCTGGTCCCACTTCACCTGCCCGACGATCGCCTTGGCGTAGGGGTCCAGAAGCAGCTTCGAGGGGTTGCAGCGGTGACCCTCCCCCGGTGCCCACGGTCCATGCACCCTGAACCCGTAGGACGCCCCTGGCCCGACGTTCGGAAGGTAGCCGTGCCAACAGAACGCGTCCACCTCCGTCAGCTCGAAGCGCTTCTCCGTCCAACCGGCGTGCTCCGATCCCTCGAAAAGGCACAGCTCTACTCCGTCGGCAACTTCGGAGAACACGGAGAAGTTGGTGCCCAACCCGTCGTAGGCGGCGCCGAGCGGGTACGGAGACCCAGGCCAGATGTCCATCCGGGGCAGGCTAACCGTCGCTTGCCCCCGCGGCTCCCGGCCGGGATAGGCCCCGGGCGGGCTCGGGCTCGGCGTTGGGCTTCGTCCCTCGCTCGGCGTTGCCCGGGGCCCGTCGACGTTCGAGAACGGGATCGGTCAAGCAGCGCAGCAGGACAGCTTCGCCACGTCCCGGGTGAACGTCTGTGCTGCAAGCTTGATGCCCTCGGCCATGGTCAGGTACGGCGCCCACGTGCTGGCCAGATCCTCGACCGTCATCTCCGCCCGTATGGCGTACACCGCCGACAGGATCGATTCCCCTGCGTTGTGGGCGACCACGGTCACTCCCAGCACCCTGCCGGTCGCCCGCTCCGCCACCACTTTGACGAACCCGCGCTCGTCCCGGTTGACTATCGCCCTCGGCAGGTGCTCCAGAGCCAGCACCCGGCACTCGCAGTCGATGCCCTCCGCCTGCGCCTGGGCGTCCGTGAGCCCCACTGCTGCCACGTTCGGGCTGGTGAACATGACTCGGGGAAGGTTGGAGTAGTCGAGAGCCCTCGACATGCCCCCGAACGCGTTGTCCACGACGAGTGCCCCCTGCGCGGCCGCCACGTAGACGAACTGGGGATGCCCTGTCACGTCACCCGCCCCCCAGATACGCCCGTTGGCGGTCCTCAATTGATCGTCCACTACCACTTCGCCCCGGCCGCCCGTTTCGACTCCCACTGCGTCAAGCCCCAGACCTTCCGAGCTCGGGCGAAGGCCCGTCGCCACCAGCACCTCCGAGGCGGTCAGTGTGCGACTGGCTTCGGGCGTCCCCGGTGTGCGGCTGGCTTGGGCCGTCCTCAATGGGCCGCTCTCTTTGGCCGTCCCCAGTGTCGCCACCAACCCGGAGCCGGACCTCTCGACCTTCGTCACCGTCGTCCCGGTCAGCACGGTGACCCCCTCGTCGGCCAACACCTGCCGCAGCGTCTGGTCGACCTCCGGCTCCTCCGCCGCTGCGAGTCGTTCCATCGACTCCACGATCGTCACCTTGGTGCCGAGACGGGAGAACAGCTGCGCCTGCTCCAATCCGATGTAGCTGCCTCCGATCACCAGCAGCGACTCGGGTAGATGGTCCAGCTCCATGGCCGTGGTGGACGTGAGGTAGCCCGACTCCTCCAAGCCTTCGACGGGCGGAACCCGGGGCGAAGCGCCGGTCGCCACCAGGTACTGCGCCGCCTCGATCCGGCGGCTGCCGCCTCCGGGGAGGGAGACCTCCAATGCAGGCCCCTTCGTGAAGCGGCCCGTTCCAGCGACGATCTCCCAGCCCTGCTCCGCTGCCAGATCGACGTACTTGTCCGTTCGCATCTGCTGCACCAGCGCATCCTTGGCGGCCAGCAGCTCGCCGAACCTGGTCGGGCCGGCATGGGTCGAGATTCCCGCGAAACGGTGCTCGGTCGCCTGGTGCCGAGACTCCGCCGCGGCCAGCAACGCCTTGGAAGGGACGCAGCCCACGTTCACGCACGTACCTCCGACCACGCCCCGCTCCACCATCACCACGGCCAGACCCAACCGCGTGGCAGCGATAGCCGCAGCGAACGCTGCGGCGCCGGATCCGATCACCGCAAGGTCGTAGCTCTCCGGACGTCTCGCTCCCTCGACGTTTCGACCCTTCATCCGCTCCACGCATCTCCCCTTCCCCTGCCCTGTAGCCGAATATATACGGACATCCGGATGTATAGGCAACTGCGGTGTCGTCAGCCGAGGGGCCATCCGGAGAGGCACGGGGACAGGTTGTCAGGCGGCCAGGGGGTCAGGCGGCCTGCGGGGGCGGCCGGCGGGTCAGGGGGCGGCACTGACCTCGCCCCGCAGACGTCCCTACTGGGTTCCCTGCAGCCGCCTCTCGGACTCTGCTGCCGCTGCGACATCGGTCGGGTAGTACCTGCGACTCAGCAGGATCGCAGCGCCGGCGGCGGCCAAGGGGACCAACATGAGAAGAAACGCCATGTCCAGGCCGTGAGCCTGAGCTGCCGTAGCCGCAGCCACGTCGGTGGAGCTGCCCGAGGCTGCCGAGCCGAATCCTGCCTTGCCGGCTCCGAACGCTCCAGCCAGCGCACCGAACATCAGCGGAGCGAACGCCTCCAACGAGTTGCGCAGCGACGTCCGCACCCCCTCTCCCCGACCCCACACGTGTGGCGGCACCACGTCGAGACGGGCCGCGTCCAGAACGGGGTTCGGTGCGGCCAGCGCCGCCGCGCCCAGCATCAGGAACGGGATGGCGATCCAGATGTCCTTGGCCAGAAGGGCCGGCAGAAGCAGCAGCGCGGCAGCGAAGTAGCCCACCGCCCCTACGACCACGCGGGCATTCGGCCGCTTTCTGGCACCGGACCTGTCCGTTCCGCTTCCCGCGGCGACGATGCCTGCGACGGCGCTGGCACCTGCAAGGAGGATCAGAAGCGTGGCCTCGCCCTGGCTCAGCCCGAACTGTCCTCGGACGAACACCAGCGCGAAGGTGCGGAGTCCTGCCAAGAAGAAGTAGCCCAGCGACGATCCGATGATCAGCATGACGTTGGTCCGTACCCGGAGCACGTATGCGATCGCCCGGGGCAACGTCAGGTCCCGGGCGGAGCGGTCCAGCACCGTGCCCTTGTAGGAACCTCCTCGCTGTCCGCCCGGTTCGGCGGGCGGCAGCGGCTCCACCGTCGTCGTTGGCGGCGGCGCGGAGCCTCCCGCCTCGGGTCCGCGAGCCGGTCCGCCGCCGGTCCGCCGCCGATGTCGTCGTAGGTTCCCGGCTCGTTGCTCGGAGCGGCGACTCGCCTCGTCGGCGGAGAGGATCCGCTCGTCGCCCTCGGCGATGGGGCCACGGCCGCCCCTGGCCGGCTCCGGCAGGTAACGGCGCAGCGCAAACGCAAGAACAGCGCTCGGAACGGCCAGGCAACCGAACGCCACCCGCCAGCCGAACCAGCTCGTGAAAAGGCCCGCGAACAGGAGCCCCGCTCCGGCTCCGACGAACTCACCCGTCACGATGAAGCCGTACATGCGGGCGCGCTCCTTCGCGGGAAACAGGTCTCCGGTCAGCGAAGCGACGGTCGGGCCGGCGGTCGCAGTGACCGCACCGAGTGCGATGCGGATCACCAGCAGCGACATGTAGGAGAACGCGAGCCCACTCGCGGCCTCCGCCACCCCCCATACGACGATGCTCACCCACAACAGCCGCACCCGGTCCATCCTGTCGGTCAGGGACCCCACCGGCACCGTCGCAAGCGCCCCGACGAGCGAAGTGATGCTGACCAGAAGGCCGAGACCGGTAGGGCCTATCCGCAGGATGGGCTCCAACCTCGGTGCGACCGCGCCGACCGCAGCAGAGTCCGCTCCGCTCAATCCCAGCGCAGACCCCAGCAGCAGCACGGCTCTCCGCCGCGCCGGACCGCCCAGCTCCTCCGTCAGCCGCTCGATACCCTGGTCCACGCCGTGACGCATCTTCGGAGGCAGGAGCCGCCGGAAGGACTTCCACAGCGAACTGTCGGATCGGCCGGGTCTCACCGGAGCCCTGTACCCGTTCGAGTCGATGTGGCTCTCGGGGAACGGTCGCCGCGGGGGCCGGGCCGTGGGGGCCGGTCGGGGCGAGCCGTCCGTCGGTGCCGGCGGCCGAGCTTGCCGGGATCTGGCGGGGCCTCCCGAAGCGCTTCAGAGCTCCACGCCGATCAGCACCGGTTCCGGCTCCAGCAGGATGCCGTAAGTGGCGAGTACCCCGTCGCGGATCTCGCGGGCCAGCGCGACCAGCATCTCGGTGGACCCCCCCCCGGGATGTGTGAGAGCGAGCGTGTGCTTGGTGGAGATCCGCACCGGTCCCGGGCCGTAGCCCCTGCCGAAGCCGGCCTGCTCGATCAGCCAGGCGGCACTTGCCTTCCAACGCCCCGGTCCGATGCCGAACAGGGGTACTCCCGGCGCGGCGGCGAGCAGACGCTCCCGCTGTCCTGCACCCACCACCGGATTGGTGAAGAACGATCCCACACTTCGGGTGTCGGGATCGGCCGGATCGAGCACCATCCCCTTGCTGCGCCGGAGCGACACGACAGCGGATGCGACGTCCGCCAGGGGCATCCTGTCGCCGAGCGCCGTGCCCAGGTGCTGCGCCAGCTGCGCATACCGCAGCGGGTCGGACAGCCTGCTCCGTTGCAGGCACAAGGTGACCGCCAGGACCGCCCACCGGCTGCTGCCCCTGAACGCCGAGCTCCGGTGGCCGAAGCGGCAGTCCGAACGCGTCATCCGGTAGACCGTGTCCAGCTCCCGGTCGTACACCTTGACGCTGCTGACCACGTCGGCGATCTCCTGGCCGTAAGCGCCGACGTTCTGCATCGGCGTGGCGCCCACGCTCCCGGGAATGCCGCTCAGGCACTCGACGCCCGCAAGCCCCGCGTCGAGGCAGGCATCCACCACATCCTGCAGGGACTCCCCCGCGGCGGCCTCGACTTCCACGGCTGTCGAGTCGCCGGAGCGGCGCAGCTCGAGCCCTCTGGTGCGCAGGAGCATCACGGCGGTGTCTCCCGGTGCATCCGCCACGACCACGTTGCTCCCCCCGGCCAGCAGCACGCCAGGCCGGCTCTGCCGCCCCCAGCAGCGCAGGCAGGACACGATGTCCTCGTCAGTCGACGCCTCGACGATCTCGGACGCCTCACCTCCCAGGCCGAGAGTGGTCAGCGGAGCGATGGTGCGATCCACCACCGCCCTCAACCAGGTTCACCTCTGCGGTGAGCGGTGGCCCACTGGAGCAGCCTGTCGGCCGGCCATGTGGTCACGACGGACTCCGGCTCCACTGCGCACTCGGCTGCCCGGCGGCAACCGTAGGGCTGCCACTCCAGCTGTCCCGGTGCGTGAGCATCCGTGTCGACGGAGAACAGGCACCCTGATCGAACCGCCATCGACAGCAGCCGCCGAGGCGGGTCCAGTCTCTCCGGGCGGCAGTTGATCTCCACCGCCTTCCCCAGCATGGCAGCCGCAGCGAACACCGTAGGACCGTCGAAGCTGGACTCCGGGCGTCCACGGCCGGTGACCATCCTTCCCGTGCAGTGGCCGAGCACGTCCACGAACGGGCTCGCCAGCGCTCCCACCATCCGCCTTGTCATGGCGTCGGCGTCCATCCTCAGCTTGGAGTGGACACTCGCCACCACGACGTCCAGCCGGGACAGCATTCGCTCGCTCTGGTCGAGAGCTCCGTCCTCCAGGATGTCGACCTCTATACCTGC
Source organism: Actinomycetes bacterium (assembly GCA_021795215.1). GTDB lineage: Bacteria > Actinomycetota > Acidimicrobiia > Acidimicrobiales > JAKAOS01 > JAJYPS01. The sequence continues at coordinate 12,639 of JAJYPS010000032.1, read as the reverse complement.
CAGCAGGCGGAAGGGGGCCAGCTCGGCCCTCAGACCGTCCAGCTGGTCCAGCTGCATCTCAAGTCGCTCCTCGGTCAGCCCGTGGGCGATGGTCAGCCTCGGCGAGTGGTCCGTCAGCACGGCCCACTCGTGCCCGACGTCCCGCGCAGCGATCGCCATGTCGTAGATCGGGCTGCCTCCGTCCGACCAGTCGCTGTGCATGTGACAGTCGCCCCGCTGGAGAGCGAGCAGGGCGGCTCCTTCCCCTGGCTCCGGTCCCGGTCTCTTCTCGAGCGCGGCCAGGTAAGCAGGCTCCGTGCCGGCAACCGCCTCGGCGACCACGGTCGCGGTGGTGGGGCCGATGCCCTCCAGCTGCTCCAAGGTGCCGGCTCGCGCACGGTCTGCCACTTGGTCCTGCCCTGCTGCCCGGATGGTCGACGCCGCCCTCCGGAACGCCCTCACTCGGTAGGTCGGCTCACGATCCCTCTCCAGCAGGTAGGCAATGCGCTCCAACGCTCCGACCGCATCCGCCACGACCGTCACGACCGTCACGATACGAGTCTCGAGTGCCGCCCCGTCCCTCCCTTGGCGGCTCCGTCGCTCAGCTCCGTCGCTCGTGGCCGTCGCTCGGCTCCGTCGCTCCTCGCCGGCAGCCGCCGGGCCGAGATCCCGCTCTCCGACCGCGATTGCCGGGACACCGGCAGTACGGTATGTCAGCATGGCGAACCCCTATCAGGTCGTGGTCCACGTCGACGAGGCCGATGCGCCCCGACACCGGATGGCGCTCGGCAACGTGCTCAACCTCCTCGCCGATCTCGGAGACGAGGTGAAGGCGGTCGAGGTGGTGGCCAACGGTCCCGGCCTGGACATGCTGATGTCGGGCTCGGAAGCGGCGCCCATGGTCCAGTCCTGCCGGGAGAAGGGCGTGGCTCTGTCGGCCTGCGCCAACACTCTGCGCACACGAGGCATGGACAGCTCCCAGCTCCTCGAAGGAGTCCAGGTGGTCAGCTCCGGCGTCGGCCAGGTCGTTCGCCGGCAGGCCGAAGGTTGGCAGTACGTCAGGCCGTGAGGCCCGCACGGTCGGCGGTCCGGAGGCGGTGGCGGCGGTCCGGAGCCCTCACCGGCGGCGGCCCGGGGGCGGTCCGGAGCCCCTCAGAGCGCAGCTCCCGTCGCCATGCCGGCGGCGGCGGCGAGCAGCCCCGCCAGAAGGCTGAGACCGATGTTCAGCAGCGCCTGTCCCCGCAGTCGCTCCTCGACGAGGCGGACAGTCTCGAACTCGAACGTGGAAAAGGTCGTGTAGCCGCCACAGAACCCCGTCGCGAGCAAGGCGGCCGCCAGAGGCGGCAGCGCCAGTGAGGTGAAGACACCGAGCAGGAACGATCCCGACACGTTGACGGCCATTGTGCCGACCGGCAGAGAGGTCTTGCGCTTGGAAGTGACGAACCGGTCCATCAGGTACCGGGAGGGTGCGCCAACCGCTCCCCCCGCTGCCACGGATGCCACGACCAGCGCCGTGCTGCTCACCGCCGGCCCGCAGCCTTCCGCCGAAAACCGTCGGCAAGCCGCCCTCCCGTTCGGACCGTTCGGAGACACGTGTGGTTCCGAAGTCTCGGCCGAGAACGGTCAGCCGGCACTGGCCAACCATCTTTCGGTCCGCAGTACCCACCTGGCGGCCGCCATCCCCGCCCACACGGCGGCCAGGCCCGCGAGCACGCTGCCCCCCAGGTAAGCGACACCCACAGCTACGTGGCCCCGCGCCAAGAGGGTGTCGGCCTCGACAGCGTACGTCGAGAAGGTGGTATATGCGCCGATCACTCCAGTAGCGACCATCGGGCGGGCGAAGCGGCCGCTCGGGAACTGGACCAGGAGAAGGAGCAGCACGAAACCCAGCAGGGCGCTTCCGGTCACGTTCACCCAGAACGTGCTCCAAGGGAAGTGAGACGGTGAGGGAGGGAACAGCGCCAGTACCGCCCACCTCCCGACGGCGCCCACCGCTCCGCCGGCTGCGATCAACGCCAGTATCGCATAGTGAACCATTCGTCTCGACCGCTCGGGGACGGCCCGCTCGGCGCGCCGGACCGTTTCGACGTCCGGGTCGACCGACTCCCGCCTTCCCGCCATCTCCTCCGAGGGAGTATCCACCGCACCACCTTTCGCCGGGGACTAGGCTCGCCGATGCCCAGCTGCGCCACGGTTGCGCCGACTTGCAATCCTGAAAGAATGGGCACCCGCCCTCCACGCGGGCACTCCCGTTCCAGTACCCGTTGGCATCGTATCGAGAGAAGGTCCGACTCTCCGAGCAAGTCGACCCCTCCACCGCAGAAGGGACTGCAGGAAAAGTCGTGGCATCGGACTTCCGTCCAGAGCTACGGCGCCGTCAACCCCGACCGGTCCTGTGCAGAGCATGCACAACAGGCACTTCGTTACATCTTCCGATAGCGGGCCAGCGCAACGCAGAAAACTCCATAGAGCGCCAAACCCGCCGAAACGGCGAACAGCAGCAACAATCCGTAGGGCTGACCGGCCAGGGTGACGATGGACCCCCCCAAACCGTGCGCCTTGCCCGGAACACCGGTCACGGCGGCGTCGACCAACAGCCCTCCGATCAGAGCGAACACGGCACCTCTCAGCACCCCCCCGGCCACCCCAGACACGATGATCGGACGCCATAGGGAGAACGGGACCTCCGAGCGATCGAACGACTGCACGAACTTCTCTCGCACGGCGGACACTGCCATCGCGACTCCCCCGACACCAATAGCCGCTCCGACCAGAGCGACCGCGATGCCACCCGCGGGCCACCGGAGCACCGTCGCGACCAATCGGGCGGTGCCGCTTCCCGTCGTGGTCGCCGCCCCCGAGACGAGCAGGACCGATCCTGCGGCGAGCACCACGTAGAGCACGCCCTGACCGGCGGCTCGCGCCCGCCCCAGGGGCCGATCCTCCTCGCCGGGCCCGTAGCGGGGACCGGCCACGGCCACCAGAATCCGCCACCCGCCATAGGCCAGGAACCCCACGGCAAGCAGCACCACCAAGCCCATGCCCAGCGGCTGGGACGCGATCGCCTCCACGGCGCCCTTGCCACTGGGCTGTCTCGAACGATTTCCGGTGGCCAGCTCGGCGGTCAGCGCAGCGACGACAAGGTAGACGAGGCCCCGGCTGGCGAGGCCCCATCGGGCAAGCCGCTCCACCCACACGTTGTCGCCAACTCGACCTGCCCGCTTCTCGGTCTCTCGCCCCGCGTCGCGCGCATGCCGGCCGGGGCGCCGCAACCAGTCCGGCGTGGCGGTCATCCCGCCCGATTACCCCCGCCACGAGCCCCACAAACAGCTTGCGACCGCGTCGGCCCCGTCGGAGCAGCAGCCCACGCTCGTCGCGCTCGCCCTCCACCGGTCTGCGCAGTGGTCGGTGCCCAGCGGTTCAGACCAGCAGGCCCCGAATGTCGGAAGCGGTGAGCGAGCCGTCGCCGAAAGCACCGGCGTCGACGACGTTGGAGAACAGGGCGGCCTTCTTGGCCTTCAGCGCCATTACCTTCTCCTCGATCGTCTCATTGCTTATGAGCCGGTAGATCATCACCTGCCTGGTCTGGCCGATGCGGTGGACCCGGTCCACCGCCTGCGCTTCTGTGGCGGGGTTCCACCAGGGGTCCAACAGGATGCAGTAGTCGGCCTCGGTCAGGTTGAGGCCGAAGCCTCCCGCCTTGAGGCTGACCAGGAACACTGGGGCGTCACCGCCTTGGAACCTGGCGATTGCGGCGGCCCTGTTCCGAGTCCGCCCGTCGAGATAGCAGTGGTCTATGCCGGCTGCTCTGATCCGCTCCCGGGCAAGTGACAGGAACCGGGTGAACTGGCTGAACACCAGAACCTTGTGGCCGTCCGCGACGACGTCGGTGAGCATGTCCATCATCGCGTCCAGCTTGGCGGAGGGTATGCCGGCGTGCTTGGGCTCAACCAGGGAAGCGTCCAGGCTGGCCTGGCGCAACAGGTTGAGCGACCGGAAGATCTGGAACCGGTTGCGGGACACGTCCCCGAGCAGGCCCAGCACCTTCTGTCGCTCCCGATGGAGGTAGGTTTGGTAGATCTTCCTGTGCCTGGGGCTGAGGTCCAGCTCCAGCACCTGCTCCTGCTTGGGAGGCAGCTCCTTGACGACCTGCTCCTTGGTCCGCCGCAGGACGAGGGGCCGGATCCTGCGGCGCAGCTGGGCAAGCTTCTCGCCGTCGGAGCCCTTCTCGATCGGTGCCCGGTAGTACTCGGCGAAGCGGTCCGGACTTGGGAACAGCCCGGGAGAGGTGACCGACAACAGGGACCACAGCTCCATCAGGTTGTTCTCCATCGGCGTACCGGTCATGGCGACCTTGAACCGGGCCGGCAGCATCCTGGCGCAGCGGTAGGCGTGGGAGCGGTGGTTCTTCACGAACTGCGCCTCGTCCAGGAACAGACCGGCCCAACCCTGGCTCTGGTACTCGTCGAAGTCGATCCGGAAAAGGCTGTAGGACGTCACGACTATGGCCGCATCCCCGATCGTGTCTGCAAGAGCGACCTTTCGTCTTCGACTGGTCTCCGTCACGGCCACCACCCGCAGGCCGGGAGTGAACTTCTCGCACTCCGACGCCCAGTTTCCGACGACGCTGGTGGGAGCCACCACGAGGAACGGTTGCTCGGTTCGTCCCGACTCGCGGGCGTGGCACACCAGTGCCAGCGCCTGCAGCGTCTTGCCGAGACCCATGTCGTCAGCCAGTATCCCGCCGAGCGAGTGCCGCAACAGGAACGACAGCCACCCGAACCCGGTCTGCTGGTAGGGGCGGAGCGACGCCTTCAGGCCGGCGGGCGGCAGCTCGTCCTCGATGCCGTCCTCGCCTGCCAGCGCCCGGATGGAAGCCTGCCACTCGTTCGCCTGGGCGTTGACCACCCCCAGCCGGCAGAGATCCTCCCACAGGCTGGCCTGGAAGCGGCTGAGACGAATCCGGTCGCCGGTGGTGTCGGCGAGCATGCGGGCCTCGGCGATCAGCTTGGCCAGCTCTGCCAACTCGGGCTGGCGGAGCGAGAAGTAGGTGCCAGACGGCAGGATGAGGTGCGACTGCTCGGACGCCAGCGCCGAGAAGAGCTCGGCGAAGGGAACCTCCTCGCCCCCCACCGTGATCGCCACGGCCAGGTCAAGCCAGTCGCCGTCGTTCGACTCCGTACCGTTGAAGGCGACGACTGGGGCGGCGGGAGCCTCCCTGTAGTCGGCGACGGTGCCGTGCTCCTCGATGGTCAGGTTGGGGATCTTCCGCAGCACAGGCAGCAGCGACTCGACGAAGCGGACAGCCTGCATGCCTTCGAGCTCGGCCCGTTCCATCAGGCGCCGACCGAGAGGGGCGGTCTCGAACAGGGCGGGTAGCACTTCGGGGCTGCGGGCCGCGGCCTCTGCCACCGCCTGCAGGGCCTTCTGGTCGGGCGACGCCTGGTCCGGCGACGCCTGGGGCCGACGCCAGCGGGTGTCCCACAGGCCCAACCGGCGCCCGTCGTCTCGGCACCAAGCCAGCGACACCCTGTGTCCCGCCTCATACTGCAGCTGCAGCACGAGGGACGGCTCCGGCAGCTCGGGCAGCTCTACCGAACCGTCACTGGAGACGACTTCCAACCTGCGTCGAAGACCTGGGTAGAAGCTACGGAAGAACCGGTCCCTGTCCCTTTCCGGCACCTCTATGCGGCCTGTCCTCAGCAGTGCCACCACGCTGTCGTCGACAGGCCCTGCGAGCGGGGCCAAGAGCAGTGGCGGCTGGCGGTTCGACAGGGGAGGCTGAACCCACCAGGCGATTCCGTGAGCGGGCTTCCCGACGAGCAGCGAGCTGTGCAGCGGCACGCGATGCTCTCCGGCAGCGACCAGCGGCTGCGCCGACAGGCCGGACTCCCCCTCGGCCAGGTCCACCGCAATCGAAGCGGCGGCCCGCAGCACGGTCAGCGGCGCCGGGTCGCGACCCGCTCCGAGCAGAGGGATGCCCACTTCACCCGCCTCGGCCAGGAGGTCCCATATCCGACGGCTGTTGACGCCGTCCAGCCACAGCGGTTCGTCCGAGTAGCTGTAGGAGGCTGACCGGCCCGACCTGGCAAGCGCCTGCAGCTCGTGCAGCAGCGACGCCCTCTCGCCGAGCACCACCCGTCCCGCCCTCCAGTGGCCGAGCCGGTAGTCGAGGGAGTTCCACGAGATGCCCGAACGAACCCATCGCCCATTGGTCCCCGGAACCAGCGGCCGAATGCGTATGCGCCAGACCGGCTCGACTGGCGACGAGCGGTGCTGGCCCTGGGACAGGGACAGGTTGACCAGCTCGAACTGCACGCCCACTTCGGCATCCTCGGCCGTGCCGGGGGCATTCTCGGTGTCGACGCCTGGGCCGTCGTCGGGCACCAGCGACCGCAGGGACGCCTCCCACTGCGCGGGAGCGGCGTCGGGGGGCGAGGAGCGCTTCACCGCCTCTCGCTGGGCGGGAGCGGCGTCGGGAAGCGAGGAGCGCTTCACCACCTCCCCCCTTGTCGTCTCGACCAGCTTCAGCACGGGACGCGCTGCCGGGGACCGGCCAACATCCGGACGCGTCGGAGATGCAAGACCAGGCGCCTCGGCCGGATGGTCGCCGCCGGAGAGCAGAAGAGCCACCGCGTGCTTGCAGTTGATGCCGACCGGACAGGTGCAGCGGGCATGGACGCCCGACAGTCGCTTTCCGGCGGAGCGCGACACCGTCGCCGTAACCTTGTACGACTCGGCGGCCGTTCCCTGGACCTCGCCGACGACACGGGTCCCGTCGTCGTCCCAGCTGCGCGTCCGAACGGCGTGACGGACCGCGTAGCCCCTTCCCCTGCTGAACGTGGCGGTCCCGACGAGCTGCTTCAGGAACTTCTGGTCGGCAGGTGTGATCACGTAAACCCCTAACGGATCGGTCGGTAGCTCCCACCCCCGACCTTACCTCCGGCCTCTGCTCGGATCGAGGACCCGACGGTGTCTTTCCACGGCAATTTTGTGACGGACCCCGGTTGCGGACCGCCGGCGATGGCGGAGGGTGAGTGCTCCTACTCCTCGCCCGGTCGGCGCAGGGCCAGATCGTCCGCCGTCCGTTCGTCCGGGCCGGCTCCACCGGGCCCCTCTCCTCCGGGCCCCTCTCCTCCGGGACTGTGGTCGCCGGGACTGTGGCCGCCGAGACTGTGGCCGACGATGCGGTCGACGGCGGCCGTCTCCGACGACATCAGGTCGTATGCGGCAGCAAGGTAGCGGTAGGTCCACTCCTCGGCGAGCGGTCGGGTCTCGCAGAACACTATGGGGATCGTAGGCCAGCGGACCTGGCACTCCGCGATGCCGTCGGCAACTACGGAGGGGCGCACCCAGGCCTGCTTGAACACCTGGGAGTAACGCTCCTCGACCACCACCGCAGCACGAGGCAGCGCAGACAACTCGCCCAGAGCGTACCGTAGCCTGCCGCTGGTCAGGCTGGAGACAAGGTCCTCGAGCGACTTGCGCTCGACCGATGCAACGAGGGCACCGTCAATCGTGATCCCGTAGTCGCCGCAGGGCAGTGCCCGCTTGGTCGTCTGCACCTGCTGGCCGGCGAAGCGGTACGCATAGCGCTCGTGGGCGTCCACCACGATCTCCAGGCCGGATATGCCTGCCGCCCGCGCCGTGGGGACCTTGACCGCCGGCCGGGCCTGCTTGCGAGTGCGGGGAGACTGCCAGAACACGGCATCCCGGCCGCGCGCTGTCGTGAACACCAGCTGCGATCGGTTCTCCCTCGACCGTGCTGCGACGATGTCGATCGCCGCTCCTCGCCGCTCGCAGGAGCGGAGCGGGACCCGCTCGACGACCTCCGAGGGGTCTGGCCACTCCTCCGGGGATACTGGATAGCAGTAGAGTGCCTTGGTTCGCGGCCAGGTGCCCGACGTCCGCAGTACGATCCCGTCTCCGAGCGGGACCCGCAGGAGATAGCCCAGGCTCGAATCGGGGTCAGGATTGGCGACGATCAGAAGTTCCTTTGCCACCGTGCCAGTCAAGCACGCAGGGCAGGGTGGCCGACATACCGTTCGGTCCCGACGAGGGGCAAGCCGACGAACGACGAGGCTCCGGGACGCGCCCGGAGCCTCGTGCTGTTCCTCATGGGAACGGGCCCGCGGGGTGGGCCCATTTGGGGTACCTCAAAGGGTGCTCGGTTCCTCCTTTCTCCGCACGACTGTCATGCGAGCTGTTTCACGTCCGACGCCAGGATCTGACGAGGGAACGGGACCCCCATCGCCACCCTGGCGTGGCCCTGTGGGTCGAGCACGAACACGGCGGACGTATGGGCGACGACGGACTGCACGCCGATCCCATAGCTGGCCCACACCCGTCCCAGCTGGGCCCTGGAGCCCATCAACCACTCCCAGTGCCAGCTCCTCGGCCATCCGAACCGCGCCGCGAATGCGCGAACCGACGCAGGGGTGTCGCCCGTCGGATCCGTACTGACCACGATCAGCTGCACCGGCAGCTTCGGAGGCAGGAACTTGCGCATCGAAGCCAGCTCTGCCGCTTCGACGGGACAGAGCGTGGTGCACTTAGAGTCCATGAACGTCAATATGACGACGCGGCCTCTCAGATGTTCCAAGCGCACGATCCCGCCCGCCTGGTCGTGAAGGCCGCCCAGATGGCCCACCGGTCCCTTGCCGGGCGCCCAGACGGCATTTCCGTACAGCTTGGGAGCGGGCGCAGGAGGACGCAGGTTTCGGACCAGCTCCCCTCGTGTCGCAAGAGCGAAGCCGACAGCGGCCATCGTCGCCAGGAACGCCACGATCACGATCAGCCGGCCACTCACGAGCCTGCTCCCCGGCGCTCCGGTCGGTCCTTGGCCCTCGACGGCGTTACTGCCCTGGAGCGGCCTATCCGGCCTGCTTGGCGGACCAGCCGTCTTCACGCCGGTCAGAGCTCCCATGCCGCCTCCGCACCGGCCGCCGTCCGGGCCGCCTCGGAACCAATGCGGCTGTTGATCGGCCCTGCGTCTGCGCCGGCGAGCCCGGCGGCTCTAGCGGCAGCGGACGACTCCTCGTCCGCCCGGGCCGAATCTGCCAGCCAGCCCTGCACGGAGATGGCGAACAGGATGTCGAAGGGGATCATGCTCGGCGCCCACATGATCGCACCGCCGGTCACTTGGGAAGACATGACGCCGGCGTACGTCGCTCCGACCACGTGCAGGTATGGCGCGTACAGCGGCGACGGAGCGAAGGTCAGGGCGATGCCCAGGACCCAACAGGCCAACAGGCCGCTCAACAGATAGACGATGCGGGGACCCGGAGCAAGCCGTTCGGGGAACGGCGCCGACGGGACGGCTCGGGACCAGTAGAGAGTTCCCACGGCCAGATATCCGAGATGCTCGAAGTCGTGCACGGTCTGGCTCCGCAGGGCAGCGTCGAAGAACACCGGCAGGTGCATGCTCCACAGATAGGCAGCGAACAGCGCTAGCAGGAGCTTGCTGTTCCCCAGCAGCGAGCGAGCCCCTGCGCGGATCCTTTCCGACCTCCGGGGCGAAGAGCCCGTCACCCGTGCCAGGGCTTGTGCGATATTGCCTCGCACCGGTTCGGGCACGCCGGCCCACATGCGTCCCCACGGCTGGGCGGCCAGCCCCAGCGGCGGCACCGCGAGCAGCAGCAGCATGTGCTGGACCATGTGCCATGCGAACGAGCGGCTCGAGAACGTGTCCATCGGGCTCTCGATGGCGACGATCAGCAGGGCGATCGCTCCGTAGAACGCGGCGGTCCGCCACTTCTGCACCGCCGAGGGCCCGGAGCCCTCCCCCGGTCCTCCGCGATGGTAGGCCGCGACGGCTGCCGCCAGCGGCAGCATCACCTGCAACTCGAACGGCCAGTTCCACACCTCGAGCCAGATGTGGGGGGCGAACGGGCTCACACTGCCTTCCTTCGATCGGGACCTACGGGGACAGCGGGTCCGGGGATGGAGCGCCGGGCCGGCTCCCCCCTCCGGCTCGGCAGTGCGACGATCTCGCCACGCCGTTCGGTGCCGCTCGCCTCCGGCAGGGCCTGTGCTCGGTGAGGCCGCAACGGGCTCTTCTGCCGACCGGACGGCCGGGGCGGCTGCTGCTCCTGGTCGGCTCCCAGCCAGCGGACGACCAGCACGATCAGCACCAGCGCCAAAAGACCACTGGCGGCAGTGAGCAGCATGGTCGTGGCTACGTCCGCTCCTACTAGGCCGGCGGGCTGCCGAGGGCTGGGACTGGCAACGACCGGCAGCCCGGACAGCTGCACCACGTTGGCCACGTTGGTGAACATCGCGGCAATCCCGACGTAAGCGGCCCGTGCACCCATCCCCAACCGACGGCTCGGTCCGCTCGGATAGACATGGCTCCAGAAGGGCACCGCCACCAGCAGAGTCCCCAGGAGGTACGCCCCGGTCACCGCCGCCGAGTGCTGCGCCACCACCCAGGGCACAGCGATCTGCCAGGAGACCACCGCGGTCCCGAACAGCACGAGGCTGGCCCCCGGCCGGGGCATCGGGTGCCGGACGAACCTCCACCAGCCTCCGCGCAGGCTCCGGCGCTGTGCACGGCGGACCGTTGCGGCCAGCCTCCCATCGTGGAACAGATGCAGCGGGTGGGACGCCACGCCCGCTGCCGCAACGCCCAGCACCATCGTCTCGCTCGCCGCCACGAGGAGCGGGAAGCTCCACCTACCGCCTGCGAAGATCCCCCCGGCGAGCGCCGCCTCCGCACCGAGCGCCGCTCCACACAGGTAAAGCAGCTCCCTTGGCGGACGCGTCCCGTGTGACGTCCGTCGGTACGCCGAGTAGACCAGCTGGATGACCGATCCGAGGATGAGCACTGAAGAGATGCACAGCCAGAACATTTCGCTCCGTTCCCCTCTCGCGGATTGCTCCAGCGCTACTTCGGAAGTAGCGCCATCGCAGTTGCCATGATCGCCACCCAGTACCAGAAGTATCCGACCACCTGGACCTGAGTGAAGTCATCGGCGCTGTAACGGCCCCTCACCGCCCGGTTGAGAATGGCCACTCCGATTAGCAGACCGAACACCAGATGGAACATGTGGTACCCGGCCAGTGCGTAGAAAGCGCTGGCGAACGCCCCGGCACCCGGCCCGAAGTCGATGCTGGCGAACTGCCACGCCTGGACGGCCATCTCGACCAACCACAGCACGAGTGCCAGGCCGATGCCCGCCTTGAGCCGACCCTGATTGCCCTTGCGTATCCCGAGGTCGCCGAAGCGCCACGCTGCCGCGCTGGCGATGACGAGCACCGCGAGGACCACGTTCTGGTACACGGCAGGCGGGTGGACCGAGGCCGGGAGCCACATGTGGTTCACGTTCAGCTCCCGCAGGTACAGGTAGCTGAAGAACAGAGCCACGACGAACGTCACGTCGGATACCAGGAACAGAGTGACGACCATCCGCCACTGCCTGTGCTTGGTCTCCAAGTCGACGTGTCCCGTTCCTGCTGGACCGTGCTCGACGGTGCCTGGCGTGATGGTCATTGCTGGACCTCCTGGGCCTGTCCTGCTGCGTTGCGGCGGGCGGCGTGGTCATATGGGCGGCGGCTCATGCGGTCGTCCCTCCGGTCGCCGGGAACCTCCGCCGGCTCCACGGGTGCTGCAGGCTCGCCGTACTCGTAGGGTCCGGCCACGATCGTGGGGATCTCCTCGAAGTTCTCCAGCGGCACCGGCGTGGGCAGCTGCCATTCGAGCGTCTTGGACGCCCACGGATTGGCCGGGGCGATCGCCCCCCGTCGCTTCGAAGCGATAAGGTTGTACCAGAACACGATCATCGATGCTCCGATGACGAACGCACCGACGGAGCTGACGAAGTTGCCCGCCGCGAACTTGGCGGCGTAGTCCCCCACTCGCCTCGGCTCTCCCTGCAGGCCCACGTAGAACATCGCCATGAACGTGACGTTGAAGCCGATCTGGAGCATCCAGAACTGGATCTTCGCTAGCCGCTCGTTGTACATCCGGCCGAACATCTTGGGGTACCAGTAGTAGACGGCGGCGAAGAAGCCCATCATGCCTCCACCCATCAGCGTGTAGTGGAAGTGAGCCGTGACGAACAGCGACCCGTGCAGCTGCACGTCCAGAGGAACGTCGGACAGGTACAGGCCGGTAACGCCGCCGATCACGAAGTTCCACATGAACGCGATCACGTACAGCATCGGCACCGTCATCCACGCCCTGCCCCTCCACAGCGTCCCGACCGACGCCAGGAACACGAGGCCGGTGGGAATCGAGATCAACTCGGTGGTCAGCATGAACGGACCACTGGCGGTCGGGCTCCATCCCGTGACGAACATGTGGTGCGCCCATACCAGAGTGCTCAGCACGGCGACTCCGACGATGCCGCCGATGGAGGCCCTGTAGCCGAACAGCGGCTTGCGGGTGAACACCGGGAGCAGCTCCAGCACGACTGCGAACGCCGGGAGCACGATCACGTACACCTCGGGGTGGCCCATGAACCAGAACAGGTGCTCGTACAGCCACTGGCTACCGCCCCGTGCACCGACGTAGAAGCTCGTACCGGCAGTGCGGTCCAGCATCAGCAGGAACTGCGAGGCCAGGAAGGCCGGCATCACCAGGAGACCCAGGGAAGAGGAGCCGATCACCCCCCACGTCAGGATGGGCAGCCTGGTCCAGCTCATCCCCGGCGCTCGCAT
>JAJYPS010000122.1 GCA_021795215.1 Actinomycetes bacterium | reverse complement strand
CCGGGCGCCGAGGGCCGGTGCCGGTGGGGCGGCCGTCGTGGCCGTCCGAGACGGCGGCCGCATGGGCCGGATGGGCCGGAGGGCCGGTCCCTGTGGCGCGGGCATCGTCGCCCGCCGAGTCGCCGTCCGAGTCGCCGACCGGGAGCGGGGCCGGGACCGGGGCCGGATGGGCCGGATGGGTCGGATGACGGGAGGGGTGTCAGCTGGGGGAAGGGTGGCGTGGTTCCACTGCTTCTCGGGCATCGCGGGGGACATGGCGTTGGGGTCGCTGCTGGACGCGGGGGCGGACGTCGGTGAGGTGACGGCGATGCTGGAGACGCTGCCGCTGGACGGATGGTCGTTGGAGGCGGAACCGGTGCTGCGGGCGGGAGTGGCGGCGACGAAGGCGGTGGTGCGGGCGCGGGAGGGGCCGGTGCGGACGCACGCCCACGTGGTGGCGCTGGTGGAGGAGGGTCGCCTGCCTGCCCGGGTGCGGCGGCGTTCGCTGGCGGTGCTGGACGCACTGGCGCAGGCGGAGGGGAAGCTGCACCGCAGACCGCCGGCTCAGGTTCACTTGCACGAGGTGGGAGCGGTGGACGCGATCGTGGACGTGGTGGGGACGTGCGCCGCGCTGGAGGTGCTGGGGGTGGACACGGTGCAGTGCAGCCCGGTGGCTGTGGGAATGGGGATGGTACGGAGCGCCCACGGGTTCCTGCCCAACCCGGCACCGGCGGTGGTGGAGCTGCTGGCGGGGTTCCCGACGGAGGGCCGGGAAGTGAGCGTGGAGCTGACGACGCCGACGGGAGCAGCGCTGATGGCGGCCCTGGCGAGCGGGTTCGGCGCTCAACCGGCGATGACGGTGGAGCGGAGCGGGTTCGGGGCGGGCACTCGGGATCTGGACGGGATGCCGAATGCGACCCAGGTGCTGGTAGGCGTCGTTGCGCCGGTCGGCACCGGTCCAGCGCCGGAAGCACCCCCTGCGGTTCGGCTGCCGGCCGGTCAGCCGGTCGCGCTGCTGGAGGCGAACCTGGACGACGTGACGGGCGAGGTGCTGGCCAGGTCGGTGGCGGTGATGCTGGCGTCGGGAGCGCACGACGCCTGGCTGACGGGCGCACTGATGAAGAAGGGTCGCCCGGCGCATGTGCTGCACGTGCTGGTGGACCCGTCCGGCGCGGCCGCGATGATCGAGCGGATCAGGGCGGAGACTGGGACGCTCGGGGTACGGGGCCAGCTGATGAGCCGCTGGCCGGCGGCACGGCACGGCGAGATGGTGGAAGTGGGTGGTCAGCCGGTGCGGATCAAGGTCGGCAGAGGGCGGGCAAAGGCCGAGCACGACGACGCCCTGACGGCCGCCGCCGCGCTGGGCCTGCCGCTGCGAGAGGTGATTCGCTGTGCGGAGGTCGCGTGGGCGGAGCGGAGCGAAGGGATTGGGGAAGGCGTCGAGCTGCAGGACAGGAAGGGACAGCCGCCCCCGGTGGCCTGAGGGGGTCTCAGGGGTCCGCATCTCGGTAACATGAAGTAGTGATCGGCCGAGACGGGTCTCCAACCGGCGTCCACCCCACTTTGGGTTCGCTTCGAGAGATGAAACCGGCGATTGCGGAAGTGGCACTACGCCATGGCGTGAGCGATATCCGGGTATTTGGATCTGTAGCTCGAGGGACGGCAGGCCCTGAGAGCGATGTCGACTTGCTGGTGAAAATGGAACCAGGAAGGTCGATGCTGGATCTAGCGAGGCTCTGGGAAGACTTGCGAGAGCTGTTGCGCTGCAGAGTCGATGTGCTGAGCGAGGGAGCCCTGACCGAGCGTGACGACGACATCCGGGCCGAGGCAGTGCCGCTGTAGAGATGGAGGGACGCGGTAGGTCCACCGAAAAACTTGTTGGCGATATCAAAGATGGCGTATCGGCTGCAGAAGAGATCGTGTCCCGAGGAAAGGCAGCATGGGACGCTGACCGGTGGAACTGGCCGTCCTACGGCTCGCTGGAGAAGCGGTGATCAACCGTATAGGAGATGCTGCGGCGAAGCTTCCGCAGTCAGTGCGGTGCTCGATGTCGACGATCCCTTGGGACGCGATTCGTGCAAACCGGATCCTGGTCGCACACGTATATCACCGAATCGATCCTGAGATGCTTTGGGCCACCCTGGAGCGAGACGTACCTCTACTCGGAGTGGAGGTCCAAAGCTGGGAGCGGCTGCAACAAGGTTGAGAACGGGGCGCAGCCGGAGCTCAGCCGGCCGCAGGGTTGCAGCGGAATGTTCTGACGGGCGGCGCTCCAGGGGCGAGGCACTCCGAGGCGAGGGACGCGTCTGGACGGCGTGAGGAGGGCGCGACCGACCGCGACCGACATTCTCCATTTCACTTCGTCCCCTGTCATGCCGATGACATTGCCGTGCTTCTGGTAGAGCTGTCGAAGGTACTCAGCGAGGAGCGAACGCTGCTCGAGCAGCTGCGGTTCAAGCTGGAGGAGGTGCAGCTGGTCGCGACCGCGGGACGCCACGAGTGGCTGGCCCGCGCGACGGACGAGCTGCAGGAAGCGCTGATGTCGGTGCAGTGGGTGGAGGAGCGCCGTCTGGAGGTGTCGGCGGTGACGGCGTCGTCTCTGGGGCTGCACCCCGATGCGACCATCGAGGACCTGGCGAAGGCGGCACCCGAGCCGTGGGGAGAGGTGATCGGGTCGCACAGGGGCCCGCTGACGGATCTGCTGGCGGAGACCGAGCAGTGCTCGCTACGGTGCCGGCGGGTGCTGGCTACGCATCTGGACGTGACCCAGCGGGCGATGACCATGCTGGGCGACGTGCCGGGCCAGGCTTACGGAGTGGACGGCATCGCGCAGCCCAGGCGCCGGTCGCAGATGGTCAACCAGGTGGTCTGAGGTCGCCATGAGCAACATGGGGATGTACATAGCCCTGACCGGCATCCAGGCGGACCAGGCGGGAATGGCGTCGGTCAGCAACGACCTGGCGAACGTGAACACGCCCGACTACCAGCGCCAGCGGGTGAACCTGTCGGCACTAGGGACCGGCCCTGTGGGCAACGGGGTCGAGGTCCAGAGCATCCAGGGTGTGTCCAGCTCGATACTGGACACACAGGCGATGGCGACAGGCGCTTCGGCGGCGTTCTCGTCGGCTCAGGCGACGGTGCTGTCCACTGCGCAGTCGGCGTTCCCCGAGCCCAGCTCGGCGGGCATCCAGGCGCAGCTGTCGTCGTTCTGGTCGTCGTGGGACACGCTGGGCAACAATCCGTCCAACCCGGCGGCTCGCCAGGGCGTGATCGAGGCGGCACAGCTGGTGTCGACGTCGTTCGACAGTGCGTCGCAGAAGCTGCTGGCACAGTCGCAGTCGGTGCAGAGCCAGATAAAGACGACCGTGCAGAACGACCAGAAGCTGCTGAGCCAGGTTGCCCAGATGAACCAGTCGATACCGACCGCCGAGGCGACGGGCAACGCCGCTCCTCTGATCGACCAGCGGAACCAGATCGTGGCGCAGCTGGCGAGCGACCTGGGCGTGACCACACGGACACACCAGAACGGCGCGATGACGGTGTACCTGGGCGGCATGAGCCTGGTGCAGGATGCGAACGTGGCGAAGGTGTCGAGCAACTCGGCGGGCCAGGTAGCGGTGTACGCCGGCTCGGGCGGCACTCAGCTGATGGGCACCGTGGCCGCGGGCGGCACGGTGGGCGGCCTTGCTGCGGGACTGGCGAACATCTCCAACTTCCAGACGCAGTTGGGCAGCGTGGCGAGCGACGTGGCGAACGTGGTGAACAGTCAGTTGACTGCCCCCGGGAAGGCCTACTACTACACCCAGAGCGGCACGACCTACACAGCTCATCAGGGCACCTACCGGCTGTTCAACTTTGCCGGCGGCACTGCGGGGACGCCGTTCAGCCTGACACTGAACTCGGCGGTGGTGGCGAACCCGACGCTGATAGCGGCGGCGGGCAGCTCGACGACGGGGCCGAACGACGGCACGAACGCCCAGGCGATGGCGGAGCTGGCGACGACGCCGACCAACACCGGTCCCTCCGGAGCGGTCTACGCAGGCGGCCCCCAGGCGGGCCAACTGGCACCGGACGGCAACTACCAGATCTTCATCGGAGCGCTGGGAAGCGACGTGTCGAGCGCGCAAGCGGCGTCGACGGCAGCTGCGAACCAGGCCCAGGCGGCGACGGCGGCGCAGCAGGCGGTGTCCGGGGTGGACCCCAACGCCGAGATGGCCAGGATGCTCAGTTTCCAGAACGCCTACCAGGCGTCGGCGAAGGTCCTGGCGACGATCAACAACACGCTGCAGTCGCTGATGGCTGCGGTCTGAGGAGCGCGACGATGAGCGACATTTCGGCCCGGATGACCCCGTCGGTGATCGACACGCAGGTGCTGACCGGCCTGCAGGCGGACCAGACGAGCATCGCCAACCTGGCGGAGATCCTGTCTACGGGGAACAAGGTGAACAAGCCGTCGGACAACCCGATCGCGGCGGTGCAGACGCTGTCGCTGCAGGCAACGCTGGCCCGTTCGCAGCAGTACCAGGCGAACGCGTCGGACGGCATGTCCAGGCTGCAGCTGACCAACTCGACGCTGAACTCGGTGCTGTCCCAGATGCAGAAGATCCGCCAACTGGTGATCTCGGCGGCGAACTCGGTGACGACGGCGAACGGCCTCGGCCCGGTGGCGGCCCAGGTGGCTCAGCTGGAACAGGGGATGGTGTCGCTGGCCAACACGACGTTCGGCAACGAGCCGTTGTTCGGCGGCGCGAGCGGCAGCGCCACGGCTTACGCGGTGAGCGTTCCGCAGAACGGTACCGGAGGGTCGGCGCAGTACCTCGGGGCCGGCAGCGCGCCGGTGCGGACGGTCGGGCCGGGCAGCAGCGTGCCGGCAGGAGTGGCGAACCCGTTCAACGGCACGACGACGGCCAACACCGGTACCGCCGGTCCGGCGGCAGGCACGGTGGACGTGTTCGGCGTTCTGAACCAGTTGGTGCGGGACCTGCAGAGCGGCAACGCAGGGGCAGCGACTGGGACCGACGCCACCCAGCTGGACCAGGCGATAACCCAGGTGACCAGCGCAGCCGGCCAGGCCGGTGCCTACTACGCGCAGATGAACACGCTGTCGCTGCAGGCGGCCAGCACCACCCAGGAGGTGCAGATGCAGTTCTCCAACGTGCAGAGCGCGGACCTGGCGAAGGTGTCGTCCGACTTCGCACAGGCTCAGACCACCTACCAGGGAGCGCTGTACGCCGCCGCACAGGTCACCAAGCTTCCGACGCTGGTAAGTTTCCTCTCGTGAGCACTGCAGAGGCGTCGGTCTTGGAAGCAGGACCGGTTTCGGTGATCGAGTTCCCCAGCGGGCTGCCTGGGTTCCCGGGGATCACCCGGTTCGAGTTGGCGCCCATCCCCGACCTGCTGCCGTTCCACAAGCTGCGGGCGGTGGACTTGGAGGGCCTGGAGTTCGTGGTGGTGCCCCCCGGACGGCTGTTCCCCGACTATGCCGTCCGGGTGGAGGGCGACGACGCTCTCCTGCTGGGCTTGGAGCGGCCCGACGACGCCCTGATCCTGCTCCTGGTCACCGTGCCGGAGCCCCCCGGACTGCCGAGTGCCAATCTTCTTGGACCGATCGTGGTGAACCCGTCCGCCGGCCTGGCCGCCCAGGTGGTGCAGCACGGAACCGACTACGGCGTGAGCGTGGCACTCAGGGCGTGAGGGCGGGTCTGCTGGGAGCCGCCGGGGACGACCGGCTACTTGTCCCTTAGTGCCGCCAACGCATCGGTGAGTGCCGCCGTCGAGCTGGCAGCGGCCTGCTGGTTCGCCTCCTGGAGGGCCTTGAACACCTCTTCCCGGTGGACCTGGATCTCTCTCGGTGCCTCGATGCCCAGGCGCACCTGGTCCCGTTGGACCTGCAGCACACGCACCACCACCGTTCCCCCGATCACGACGCTCTGGTTGGCACGGCGAGTCAGTACGAGCATGTCAGCCCTCCTTGGCAGGCGGCCAGTTTAGGGCATTTCGGACGGGGCGTGAGGGAAGTCCCGGCGACGAGTACCGGATCCGCAAAAGTAAGAGCGTTCGCCTTCAGTGCCATCAGGCCGAAGGCGATGTCATCTGAGATTATCGACCTCTTCTCCGAGGATGCCTGTACGATACCGCATGAAGACTCGCAAGCCGCTGCAAGGTCCGCGAGCCGCTAGCCCAGGCTCTTCACGCCGCCATTCGAGCTGATCGCCGCGCATCCGCGGAATTGCCCTCCGAGTAGGGGAAACTGTTGTCGCTCAACACTCAGGATCCCGAACCAGGAGGGCATCTCCAAAGTG